>JAFZPY010000073.1 GCA_017552475.1 Bacteroidales bacterium
AGCGACGTGAGCTCCTCCACCGCCAACTCCGGCAACACGCCCTATTACTGGCCAGCCTACAAACTCGGCTTCTATGCCGCGAACCGCCCCCTGACCGTCACCGAATCAAGCGCAGCGAAACTCACCCCGAGCATCGACAACTTCACCGTCTCCCGCAGCGCCCTCAACGCTCCTGACGAGCTGATGGTCGCCCTCGAAGCGCAGCAGCGCGACGGCAACGGCACACCCGTGCAGCTGGGCCTCCACCACGCCCTCTCCCGCTTGACCATCCAGGTACAGAAGACTATCCCGGGCTATGACATCAGCGTCGCCGGCGTCCAGATCGGCGGCTTCAAGTCCGTGGGTACCTTCACCTTCCCTCAGTACAACACCACCAACGCCGCATCCGATGCGGCCTGGGAAGGACTCGTAAGCGCTAACTACGGCAACGCCAACAACCTCCACACCTGCTGGGGCAGTCTCAGCACCCCTCTGCAGTACGGCTGCCTGAGTCTTGACAATGATGACCTCTCAGGCACCGCGATGACCTCCAGCGCCCAGAACATCATGGGCGGCGCCTACTTCTACGTCATTCCTCAGGGCGTCACCCTGACGACCGCCGCCTCCGGCAGCAGCCCCGACATCACCGACCACTGGATCGACCTTTTGATCAATGTCAAAGCACACGACAGTGGTGCCCAGGTATACCCCTCATCCTCAAATGCAAATGAATATGCCATCGCGAGAGTCTATATCCCCGAGAGCCAGACCTTCGAAGCTGGTAAATCCTACACTGTCACCCTAAACTTCAGCACAGGTCTCGGCGTCTCGATGTCGAACCTCTCGCTGTACAATGGCTCCTCCTCCGACCTGTCATCCTCACTTGACTCCGAGAACTTCGTGAAAAACGTCTCATCCGATTTTCCCGACAATACCTTCATCCTCGGTTCGGCCATGGACTACAACGGCGACGTCGACATGGACTTGAATTACACTGTCACCGAGATGACCTTCACCGGCAGCGATGTCACCCTGTGGAAAGGAGACAATACGACATATTCCGCTACCGTGTCATATGAGGAAGTGTCGCCTGACAGCGACGTGACCTGGACCTCAAGTGACCCTGGGGTGGCGATAGTCGATGAGAACGGAGTCGTGACCGCCATCAACCCCGGCTCGGCGACCATCACTGCCACATCCAACGTTGATACTGACGTCAGCGCCTCACGCACCGTCTATGTCAACACCCTCACTGGTATCACGCTCAACAAGAGCGCAATGACTATCTACCACGGCGACACCGGCACCATCACTGCTACGGCGCAGGTCAACTCCGGCGGAGCAACCTACGGCACAGTCCCGACAGTCACCATCAACTGGGCATCAGACAACACCTCCTACGTCACCTGCGCTGCAGCTACCACCAACTCTGCCGCCAGTCTGACCACCTCCGGTCCCGCCATCGGCTCCGCCAACGTCAGCGCCTCAATCTCCGCCGACACCTACGGCACCCACGAAGCACTCTCCTCCAACTGCGTCGTCACCGTCCAACGCGCCGTATCCTCAGTCTCTATCGGTACAGCCGCTGCTACCATCTGGACCGGATCCCAGGGTACGACCACTTACACCGCCACCACTACCTACTCTGACGGCACATCCTCCTCCTTGGCTTCCCTCTACACCTGGACATCCTCCGACACCTCCGTTGCTACTGTCAACGCCAACGGCGTCGTCACCGGCGTCAACTACGGCACAGCAACCATCACCGCCACCAATATTGAAAACGGCACCAAAGTCGGCTCACAAACCATCAATGTTCGAAAATTTAAATCTCTAAATATCGAATATGGTGAACAAAAAAGAAATAATATAACGATATCGGTAGGAGAGTATTACACCCCTGTAACAGTAAAAGTACGTGGTAGTTACTATAAACCCGATGGTGGTGTTATAGATAATTGGGCGCCGTCTGCTGTAACATGGACTGAAAGCTCAGCAGGAGGTGTAACGAACGTTATTCGCTTTACCAATATCAATGGGAGTTCCTGTACGATGGAACTAACTGGAAAATTAACCAGTGGCATCGCAACTGCTTCAGTAACAGCGGGCGTTACTCAAACTGCAACGGTAACTCTTCGTTTATCTAGATATTAGTTAGTTAATCTGTTCCCGTGGCGAGAATATCGTGCATGACACTTTCATGGCATTACACCTATAACCATCCCTCCATCCACTAGCATATTACTACTACTTCTTTTTGAGGGTGACTATTAGTCTTTCGACTTTTTAGTCACCCTCTTCAATTCGTTTCTTTCGAGATTCTTGACCCTTCTGGTCGAGAATGACGTCCCTGGCTTCTATAGCGCTGCTATGATGTCGGCGAAGAGGGCGGACATTTTGTCGGCAGCGGCGTCGGCGGCCTTGACGATGTCCTGGTGGTCGGTGACGTAGTCATCGGGGTTGTCATGGGCGACGTCGGTGATGACGGACATGCCGAAGACGGCGATGCCGCTGTGACGGGCGACGATGACTTCAGGTGTAGTGCTCATGCCTACGGCGTCAGCACCGATGGTGCGGAAGAATTTGTATTCGCCAGGTGTCTCGAAGGTGGGACCGGTGCAGCTGATGTAGACGCCTTCCTGAAGAGTTATGCCGCGTTTGGCGGCTGCATCTTTGGCCAGACGGATGAGGTCAAGGTCGTAGGGACGCGTCATATCGGGGAAGCGGGGACCGAATTCGTCCATATTGGGTCCGATGAGGGGATTGGGCAGGAGGTTGATGTGGTCGCGGATGATCATAAGGTCGCCGACATTGTAGGCAGGATTGGAGCCGCCGGCTGCATTGGAAACAAATAAGTATTTGATGCCGAGGAGTTTCATTACCCTGATGGGAATGACTGTCTGCTGGATGGCGTAGCCTTCGTAGTAGTGGATGCGGCCTTGCATGGCGATGACGCAGTGGCCGGAGAGATGGCCGACGAGGAAGTTGCCGGCGTGACCGACGGCGGTGGAGACGGGAAAGTCGGGAATGGTGGAGTAAGGGATGACGACGGGGTCTTCGATGAGGCCGCCGAGCTTGCCAAGGCCGCTGCCAAGGACTATTCCGATTTCGGGGGTGAGGTCGCCGATGCGTGATTTGACGAATTCGGCAGCCGAGTATATGCTTTTTCTGGTATCCATGGTTTATAGTGTTTCGATGAGTGAACGGAAGATGGTGACCATGCGGGAGGCTGCTTTGTCGGCGGCTGCGATGACGTCGAGGCCGTCGTTGACATAGTCAGGCGCGAATTCCTTTTTGGTCTCGTTGGTGATGACGGACATGCCGAATACGGTGATGCCGCTGTGGCGCGCGACAATGACTTCCGGGATAGTGCTCATGCCGGTGGCGTCGGCGCCGATGATGCGGAAATAGTTGTATTCGGAGGGCGTCTCGTAGGTGGGACCTGAGCTGCCGATATAGGTGCCTTCGCGGAGGGTGAAGCCATGCTTTGCAGCTATCTCATGCGCCCTGCGGATGAGGTCAAGGTCGTAGGGACGCGTCATGTCGGGGAAGCGGGGACCGTATTCGTCCATGTTGGGCCCGATGAGGGGATTGGGCAGGAGATTGATGTGGTCGCGGATGACCATGAGGTCGCCGACGCGGTAGTCGAGGTTGACTCCGCCGGCGGCGTTGGAGACAAACAAGTATTTGATGCCGAGTTTTTTCATCACGCGGACGGGAAGGGTGACGGTGTCCATGCCGTAGCCTTCGTAGTAGTGGAAACGGCCCTGCATGGCGACTACGCAACGGCCGCCGAGGGTGCCGACTATGAAGTTGCTCTTATGGCCGGGAGCGGTGGAGACGGGAAAACCGGGGATGTCATCGTAGGGGATGACGGTCCTGTCGGTAATCTCGTCGGCAAGGCTGGCAAGTCCGCTGCCGAGAATTATGCCGGCTATCGGCTCACGCCCGTCGAGGCGGGATTTGATATACCCTGCGGCCTTTTCTATAGTTTCAATTCTTGTATCCATATATATACGAATTAAAAGTCGGTGTCTTGCTGTATCTTGTGATACATCAGGCATCGACTGGGCTGTTGGTCTGTGACTGTTAGAATTGTGGGGTCTCCTTAAGACAGTTCTGCCTGATGTAAGCGATTACTTCTTCGAGACCGTCGGCGAACTTGTCGAAGTCCTCCTTGTAGAGGAAAATCTTGTGTTTGTCAAAGGAGAATGTGCCGTCACCTTCCTGCTTGCGCTTGCTCTCGGTGATGGTAAGATAGTAGTCATTGTTGCCTTTGGTGGCTTTAACATCGAAGAAATATGTCCTCTTGCCCGCTCTTACCGGCTTCGAATACACATCTTCTGAGCGCTCCTGGGCGCCACCCCTCTCAAAATCTTCGCTGTACATATCTTGCGTGTTTTTAAATGAAATCTTTACAAATTTAGTAAAAATTCTTTCATTTGTCCTATCTTTGTGGAAATTTTGACGTTCTATGTTAAACAGAAGAATACTACGTATCAAAGTGTTCAAGGAAGTGTACTCCTATGCGGAAAACAATTCACTGACACTCAAGGAAGCTCTTTCAGAATTTGACGCATCTTGCGAAGCGGTCAGGGACCTGTATCTTTTTATGATGTCCTTCGCCGTGCCTCTCGCCAGGGAAGCGGTCTCGCGCATTGAAGCGGCGGGCCGTAAGTTCTACAAGAGCGAAGAGGACCTTCATCCTAACACGCGCTTCGCGGCCAATGCCTTCTCGGCCCTTCTCGCCGAAGATGCGGAGTTCAATAAGTTCATTACAAAGAAAAAACTCTCATGGGACCAGTACGACGTCCTTATCCGCAACGTATATGACTCAGTCTGCTCAAAAGAGTGGTTCAAGGCATATATGGAAGCTCCGGAGTCTTCGCTGAAGGATGATTGCAGGCTCTTCTACAGGATATTTGAGGAGGAATTCGTGGAAAACGCTGAACTTGAGAAAATTCTCGAGGACCTCAATATATATTGGAATGACGACCTTGCGTACGCCCTCACCTGGTGCTGCACTTCCTGCAAGGATATTGCCCGCACGGGCCGCTGGACCCTGCCTCCGCTCTACCAGAGCGAGGTGTCTGCCCGCAAGGGCAAGGTGGTCGACAGCGACCGTGACTTCGCCGTCAAACTCCTGCAGTGCGCCTATGCCGGCTACGGCAAGTATTACCAGATGGTATCTGACTCGGTGAGCAAGTTTGACAAGGACAGACTCTTCACGACCGACGTCGTGCTCTGCGCCGTGGGCCTCGCCGAGGCAGAAAATTTCAGCGAAATACCCGTCAAGGTGACTATCAACGAGTACGTGGAGATTTCCAAATTCTACAGCACACCCAAGAGCCGTGCCTTTGTCAATGGCATCTTGGACCGCCTCATCAGGAAACTGTCCGATGAGGGGAAGATAGTAAAGAAAAATGATTAAATTTGTAAATATTAAATAACCGCAAACTAAAATGAATATTCTTACACTTTTGCAGACTGCACCCGCAGCTGCACCCGCTGCCGGCAACAGCTGGTCAATGTGGATAATGCTCGGCCTTATTGTCCTCGTAATGTATTTTTTTATGATCCGTCCCAACCGCAAGCAGCAGAAGGAGCTTGAAAACTTCCGCAACTCCCTCAAGAAGGGCGACAAGGTCGTGACCGTGGGAGGCATCTACGGCGAGATTGTCGAGGTGAGCGAAAAGACCGTTCTGATCAAAGTTGACGGCGACGTAAAGCTGCGTGTGGACAAGAACGGCCTCGTAAAGGACTACTCTTCACAGCAGCAGTAGCGTGAAACGCGACACCATAGGTCTGGTACTCGCTTTCCTGCTCGCAGCAGTCATCTGGCTCATTTCAAATCTGTCCAAACCTTATTCGGGCATCGTAGCGGTACAGGTTCAGGCCGTGAGCAACATCACCGGCCACTCCGACTTGTCGTCAAATACCGCGTCTGCGGTGGCCCGTTGCCGTACCACTGGGTACAACCTCATCAGCAACAAAATCCGCAAGTCGCGCCGCGTCGTCAAGGTCAATGTCCTCCCGGAGGACTTGAAGAGGGGCTCCGGCGACGAGTTTTTCCTAGCCGGATCAGTCAGGGAGAAGTATATACCGACAATATTCGGTGAAGGTACCGTGCTGGAGTCATTCATCACAGATTCGCTGAAGTTTACTTTCCCCTCCGTGTCCAGCAAGAAGGTGCCTGTGGAGATGGTGAAATCGTTCGATTTCCGTTCTCAGTACACGAATATCGGCCCCATCAGGATGAAACCGGACTCAGTGACGGTGTACTGCGATGCGCTTCATCTGGAGAACATCGACAGGGTATACACCGTGCCGCTGACGATATCCGATATTCATGGCAGTCTGCACGGCTCGCTGAAAATCAATCGTCTGCGCGGTGTCCGTCTCTCAGACGACGAGATTGAATACGACATGGAGGTATCCCGCTACGTGGAAATAAGAGTCACCAGAAACCTTGAGGTGCGCAATGCCCCTTCCGGTCGCAGGCTTCAGGTATACCCGTCCAGCTGCACAGTGGTCTACAGGTGCAAGTTCCCTCCTACCAGGGATGTTACCGGCAAGGTGGATTTCTATATCGATTACCGGGACTTCGCCGAATCCATGAACGGAAGGTGCATCCCGCGTTCCACGGCGATTCCCGGCTCTGTCATTGATTACAGGCTCGAACCAGAAGTGTTTGAGTGCTTTGAGATCAGGTAATGTACCGCATTGTCTTCATAACCGGCGGCATTGGCAGCGGTAAGTCCCTTGTATGCAGCTTCCTTGCTTCCAGGGGAGTGCCCGTGTATGATTCAGATGCGGCGGTGAAAGATTTGTATGACCGCAGCCCTGAACTTGTTACGGCGGTCGGCGCTGTTGTCGGTGTGCCGTTGACGGGACAAGATGGCAGGCTGGACAGGAAGGCGTTGGCAAAGGCCGTTTTTGCCGATAAGGCATTGTTGGAAGAGGTGGAGGCGATTGTGCATCCGGCGGTGTTGGATGATTTCATGAGATGGAGGGAGTCGGTGAAAGGGGAGTGGTGCGGATTCGGAAAGGTGCCGTTTGTCGTGATGGAGAGTGCCCTGGTGCTTGAGAAGCCGTTGTTTGACGGCGTGGCGGACAGGGTGGTGCTGGTGGATGCGCCTGAAAGCGTGAGGGTTGCGAGGGCGATGGTGAGGGATGGCGTGAGTGAGGAGGCGGTCCGTGCGAGGATTGCGAGTCAGCCGGCGGGTAACAGGCACGTAGACGCGGTGATTGTCAATGACGGCTCTGTGGAGGCTTTGGAGGCTGAGGTGGAGCGCGTTTTCGCGGATTTATTCTGATTTTTTGACTATATTTGTACGATATAACCTTATAACAGAAATGAAAACAGATCTTACCAAAATTCTTTCGGTAGCAGGACAGCACGGGCTGTTCGAGTATATAGCGCAGGCTCGTAACGGAGCGATCGTAGAGTCGCTTGAGACACGCAAGAGGACGATTTTCGACATGAAGAGCCGTATCACTTCGCTTGCGGATATTTCAATCTATACAACTGACGCCGAGGTGAAGCTCAAAGAGGTGTTCCTCAAGATGAAAGAGGTGCTCGGCGATGCCCAGGCTCCCACTTCAAAGGCTTCTGCGGATGAGCTTAAGGCTCTGTTTGACAAGGCTTTGCCTAATTATGACGGCGACCGTTTCTATGTATCTCACATGAAGAAGGTCGTGGACTGGTACAACGAGATTGCTAAATTTGCTTCATTCGATTTTGCAGAAGAAGAATAAGTCCATACAGGTAATTACGCTCGGCTGCTCGAAGAATACCGTCGATACCGAGCATCTTCTCTATCAGGTGAAGGATGAATATGACATCGTACCTGAGGGAGAGGACCGCTATGTGGACTGCCTGCTAGTCAATACATGCGGCTTCATCGGCGATGCCAAGGAGCAGTCGATAGAGACCGTACTGGAGGCCGTGCAGCGAAAGAAAGCCGGCAAGGCGGGAAAGGTGCTTGTATTCGGCTGCCTGTCACAGAGATACATGTCGGAGATGCCGGGCCTTATACCGGAAGTAGACGGCTGGTATGGCGCCAGGGATCTTGATCCCGTGGTACGTGCCCTCGGCTGCGAACCCATGACTGACAAGTATCACAAGAGGGTACTTACAGACGGACATCATCCTTATGCTTATCTGAAGATTTCAGAAGGGTGTGACAGGAGATGTTCGTATTGTGCGATTCCGTTTATCCGTGGTGCGCACAGGTCGGTGCCGATAGAGGTGTTGGTCCGCGAGGCTGAGGATCTGGCTGCGCAGGGTGTCAGGGAGCTTGTCATTATTGCCCAGGACACCACTTATTACGGACTGGATATCTATAAGAAGCGGGCCTTGGCTGAGCTGTTGAGGGAGCTTTCCAAAGTGGAGGGGATAGAATGGATGAGGATCCATTATTCGTATCCCGCCGATTTCCCGGAGGATGTGCTTGAAGAGATGGCTCACAATCCGAAGGTTTGCCGCTATATGGACATTCCGCTCCAGCACATTTCTGACAAGGTGCTGGACAATATGCACCGCCATGTGGACGGGGCATGGACGAGGGCGCTCATACGCAAGATGCGTGAGAAAGTGCCCGGTGTCGTGCTGCGTACCACGATGATTGTGGGGCATCCGGGAGAGGGAGAGAAGGAATTTGCCGAGCTGGAGGATTTCATCCGCGAGGCAAAATTCGAGAGGATGGGTGCATTCACTTATAGCGAGGAGGAAGGGACTTATGGCGCCGACCATTTTGAAGATGACGTGCCCGAAGATGTGAAAAAGTCCCGCCTGGATGCACTGATGGCCATTCAGCAGGAGATTTCTCTTTCTTTTAACAAGAGCCGCATCGGCACTGAAGTGAAGGTCCTGATTGACGATTTTGTCGACGGGGTGTTCGTGTGCCGCAGCGAATTCGAGTCGCCGGACGTGGACGGCGAGATACTTGTAAAGTATGACAGCGCCGCACTCAGCGGGGTGGAACCATATTCCATGGTAGGGGAGTTTGTCGACGTGCGGATTACCGCTGCTGACGAATATGACCTTATAGGAGAATTGGTATGAGACACACACTTTTCGCCTTTGCGGCAATCCTGGCCATTGCTTCGTGTTCGCCGCAGACATTCAATTTGAATGTGGATGTACGCCAGCCGTCCCGTTCGGGATGGGATTTGAGCGGAAAGACTTTCGCCGTGGTGTATCTTGAAGAAGGCACCGAAGCGGACAGCACTTTTACCCGTCCCATGGCTGAGGGTTTCACAGCTTCGCTTGAGGAGGATTATTTCGGAGGGGAAGAGGTCGTGGGAGTGTACAGTATTCCCATGAAGGAAGGCGATTATTCATCGAAAGATACGCTCGTAAGGCTTGTCATGGACACAGGGAAAGACGTCGTGTTCCTTTTTGACAAGGTGGAGAGGGGAGAGTCTGAAGTTACGGTCAAGCTTTATGTCTATGATTCCATGAACAAGGCGGATAATGTGCTGTCCATGAGCGGGAACACTTCTCTGAGCTCTTTGCCCGAGGCTGTCGGTATGCAGGCGGCCAACAAGTTCCTTTCGCAGTGGGCTACGATGTCGGTTCCGGTGGTGTATTACAATTCTGCGTCCTGGGAGAAGGCCGCAAATTATGCCGTCGACTTCGACTGGCGCTCCGCCGTGAAGGAATGGATAAAGTTGGCGACAGAGGCGAAGGATCTTCAGAAGCGTGCCTGTGCATGCTACAACGTGGCTCTCGGTTGCTTCATGCTGGGCGACAGTGAGCTTGCACTAAAGTGGCTCGATACGGCTGATCATGCCGAGAAGCTGGATTTGTCGCTGTCGCTGAGGGAATTCATTGAACAGAAAAACAAGAGATAGTCATGAAAAGATTGTTATTGATTGCCTTTTCGCTCCTCGCCGTCGTGAGCATGTCCGCGCAGGTGGAGGATGATGATACCAAGTATGCCGCCGACATCGTGAAGGCTGGCAGCATGGCTCCTGATTTCGCTATTGCCGGGCTTGACGGCAAGACTTATACGCTTGATTCATTCAAGGGACAGTATTTCCTCCTTGATTTCTGGGCTACATGGTGCCCTGACTGTCGCAAGGAAGTGCCGGCAATGAAACGTCTCTATGAAGCATACGGAGACCAAGTGGCATTTGTCGGTGTGTCTTCCGATACTGACAGGGAGAAGCTGGAGAGTTATGTGAAGGAAAATGGCATGAAGTGGCTGCAGGTCAGCGAATTCGTGCGCCGCGGAAGTAAGATTCAGCAGAGCTACGGCGTGTTCTGGATTCCATCCATGGTGCTTGTAGGTCCTGACGGACGAGTCATCCTCGGTACCGTCATGATTGACAAGCTAGAAGCAGCCCTAAAGAAGATTGCCGGTACAACCGAACATAAAAAGTAGTAACTTTGCACAGTTAAATTTTGGCGGGACGATCTGCCGCGCCCCATTCGGGGTGAGGAAAGTCCGGACAGGAAAGGGCGCCCGACTGCGGAAAGCGCAGAGGGGAGTAATCTTCTGGCGTCGTAACAGAGAATAACCGCCGGCTCCGGCCGGTAAGGGTGAAAACGTGAGGCAAGAGCTCACGACGTGCGGGCGGCGAC
>JAFZPY010000074.1 GCA_017552475.1 Bacteroidales bacterium
TCAAATATATATCGCAGCGTACCCTGGGAAATCTCACACTGATAAGGCGTATAAGCCGTCAGGAACTCAGAACGGGACAATATATAAGGTACAACGGAAGGCGTATAATGATCATACACGCCCGCACCGGCAAACACCTTCACCGGCACATCCTTGGCCTGAAGCCCTTCAAAGAAGCAGCGGACCTCAAGTTCGGACATGGCATCCGGCAGGTCAAAATCGCCTTTGAACAGGCAATCCGCAGGCACATCGCCATAAAGCTCATCCAGGGAGGACACGCCTATCCGCGAAAGCATCGCGCGCACATCCCCCTCGGTATGAGGAAAATATGAAAATGTCTCCATACTATTCAGTAGCAGCTTTATATGCAGCGGCATCCATAAGGCCCTCGAGCTCGGAAGCATCGCTCATCTCCACCTTGATAATCCAGTTGGCGAACGCATCCTCGTTCACCTTGCCCGGCTCATCTTCAAGTTCTTCATTCACCTCCACCACCTTGCCGGAAACGGGAGAATACAGGTCGCTGGCAGCCTTTACACTCTCAAGAGCGCCGAAGCTCTCACCCTTCTCCACCTCATCATCCACCTCAGGCATATCTACATAGGTAATCTCGCCCATCTCTTTCTGCGCGAAATCCGACACGCCGATAACGGCGATATTTCCTTCTACTTTAACCCATTCGTGTGACTCGCTATAGAGGAGTCCTTCTACAATTTTGCTCATAACAGTAAGTGTTTATTTTTTATAGTTTGTCTGATAAAATCTCTTCTTTACAACAATGCCGGGGAACACCTTCTTCCTGATGCGGATGCTCAACGCAGTGCCAAGGGCGCTATACTCCCTCTTCACCAGCGCAAAGCAGATGCTCTTATCCAGCGAAATGGAATGATAACCCGTCGTCACCACACCGACCTCGGTGCCATCCTCCAGCTCCACGGGATAACCGGCACGCGGAATGGCCCTGTCGGCAATCTCAATGCCCACAAGCTTCATCGGAGTCCCTTCTGCCTTCTGCCTCACAAGAGCTTCGAGGCCGATGAATTCATCCTTGTCAAGTTTGCAGAACATCGTAAGACCCGCCACGACGGGTGAAATCTCAGGGCTCAGCTCATCGCCATAAAGCGGCAATCCGGCCTCGAAGCGAAGCGTATCACGGCAACCAAGACCGCACGGCTGTACCCCCGCAGCAATAAGTTTATCCCAAATCTCACAAATTCCCTCATTAGAGGTATAAAGCTCAAATCCATCCTCCCCCGTATAACCGGTGCGGCTGACAATCAGTCTCCTGCCCTTCCATTCATCATCATAAAATGTATAAAATGACAACTCGGCGGCCTTCTTCAGGCCCAGCACATCTACAACGGTCTTCTCAGCCTCCGGACCCTGTATCGCCACCTGTCCCCAGGACTCAGACTCATTGGCCACCTTGCACACAAACGGCTTGCCCGTCTGCGGATTGCGTCCCGCCTGCTCCGTGATCCATTTGAAGTCCTTGTCAATGTTGGCGGCATTCACCACCAGCAGGAACTTATTCTTTGCATACTCCCGGTACACCAACAGATCATCCACCACGCCGCCATCCGGATAGCACATCATACCATACAGGATCTTACCGGGCTCCATGCCACGGACGTCATTAGTAAAAATGTGGTTAACAAATGCTTCCGCCTCGTCACCGCTGACGAAAATCTCACCCATGTGCGACACGTCAAACACACCCACGGCACCACGCACCGCATTGTGCTCAGCCGTAATCGACGTATACTGGATTGGCATGTCAAATCCAGCAAAAGGGCTCATCAAAGCGCCCAGTTCCACATGTCTTGAATGTAAGCAGGTCTTCAGGATATCCTGAGACGGTTTGATAATTTCACTCATATATCAGAATATTTTTGGTTATCAGTAAAAAGCCCGATAAAGCTTTCGTTATTAAGTCCCAGCACCAACGCGCCAAGGTCAGTTTCTTTCAATGCAGCCGTGACGCTCCCCCTGTCATAACGCACTCCCGACAGCCGCTCCGTCAACAGCGCCCCCAGATCATCGCACCTCCCGGGATCAATCAGGAAATAATCCCCGCTCACAGCCACCTTTACTATCTCATCCACAGCCAGTTCAATATCAACAGCGAACTCTCCCGCCCCCTCTATCTTGCCCCGTCTCTCCACAGAGAAACGATGATTTCTCCCCTCCAGGAACGAAGGATCCAGATACCCGGCTTCAATCTTCTCAATCTCAGCCACATCCTCCTCCGTCAGCTCCAATTTCTTATCGCACAGGTCCAGGATCATACGCCTCTTGAACTCCTCAATACCCATATTCCAGCCAGGCTGTCCGGCGATATTCGTCACATGCTGCCTGACACTGTCCACGCCTTTCGATCTGATCTTACCCTCTGACGGCGTAATCGCCTTCGTGAGAGCATCAAAGTCGCTGTCAAAGAGCATCGTACCATGCACGATGCTGCACTGCGGCCGCAATGTAAACGCATTGCCGCTTACCTTGCGGCCATCAATAAGGATGTCATTGCGTCCCGAACGCTCAGCCGGCAAGCCAAGATGCCTGAGCGCAAGCGCTACCCGCTGTAAATATTTATCAAATGTAAATGCGACATCGGTACTGTCAGTCACGTAACTGAACATGATATTGCCTTTATCGGCATACACGCATCCGCCTCCGCTTTTTCTCCTGTACATCTGCACTCCATGGGCACGGCAGTATTTCATGTTGACCTCCGCCTCCATCACCTGGTTGCGGCCGAATATCACGGTAGGGTCCACCTGCCACATGAAGAATAGTTCACGTGCCTCACCGGGGGGAGTCAGACCTTCAGACAATCTGTCCAGATGTATACCGATGTATTCCTCCATCGCCAGGTAGAAGACCAGACGCCTCCCGTACTCTCCGTAATGCTTCTCCTCACCGGGCAATGAAACAAGTATCATAACGCTATCCTAAATCCGAAAGTTGATTTTACATTCACCGGATACATCTCCGAACGGTTGGACACGCGACAGGCGTCAAAGCGCGACTGGGCGCTGCCGCCCCTTATCAGTCGGGTATCGCCCTCGACAGGACCTATGGGATTAAGCTCCGGCTCTTCGGTATATGTGCCGTAGCGGTCATAACACCATTCCCACACGTTGCCGCTCATGTCATAGATTCCGAAAGCATTGGGCCTCATGGTGCCGACACGCTGTACGCTGTTTTCTTCGTTCTTCTGGTAGTAAACAGCCACAAGCTGGCAGTATTTGGAGCCTGCGAAGACGTTGTCGCCATCTGTCTGCCCTTCTCTCGCAGCGTATTCCCATTCCGATTCGCTCGGAAGACGGAACTTACGTCCCGTGAGATTATTCAATTTGAATATGAACATTTGGGCGTCATACCATGAAACATTGACAACCGGCATGTTGTCTGTCCTGTTGCCCACTGGAAGATAATCCATCACAGCTTTCCAAAGACCAACGGTGACTGGATACTGGCCGATTTTGAAATTGTCCAATGTGACTTCATGCACGGGATATTCATCCTGCTCCGCCCAGTTGCGCTGCTCATCGGTGGCGCCCATGTAGAAAGTACCGCCCGGACAGGCTATCATCTTGAACGAGACACCCTTCACGACAACTGTTTCATTGCGGGTATCAGATTCTTCGCGGTCGATTGAATGACCCGTAAACACTGTTTCTATCTCTGCCGGATAACGTTCGCCCGTAGTCAGGGCTACACGGAGGCCGACGTTTACAGCCCTCGTGGTCTCATCCATAGGCTTGCGTGATGACACCAGAAGTTCTGACAGGCCGGAGCCGGACCAGCCGCCGCGCAGAACTTTGGCAGGAGCTGTCTCCGGACCGGTAGGATTGATGACCAGACTATTGTTAAAAGTCGCCCATGTGTCAGAAACCCATTCCCAGACATTGCCGCTCATGTCGTAGATACCAAGTTCGTTGACCCGGGCCTTGCCGTCCTGGCTGCCGGAGCAGCAATAGTGACGCGTCTCCATGCCGCCTCGTGCAGCGAACTCCCATTCAGCTTCTGTCGGAAGACGGAAATTGACTCCGGTGGCTTTGGAAAGCCTGGTCACGAATTTTTGACATTCTCTCCATGTCACTCTGTCCACAGAGGCATTGGGGTCCTGCACAGAACTCGGGTTTGAACCCATGACAGCCTCCCAGAGGGCCTGTGTCACCTCAGTCTTGCCGATGGCGAATCCGTCGAGGATGACCTGGTGCATGACGGGATCGTTGCCTGCACCTTGTTCGGGTGTCTTACCCATGGTGAATGTACCGCCGTCCACGATGACCACGGTCAGCGGAATACCATTCACCGTGAATGTCAGTTCTTTCTCGGAACTCCTGAACCTTTCAAGTTCACTCATGGAGTTGTACGTGTTCCGAGCCCCACCTCCGCACGATACGAGCAGAGGTATGGAGACGACAGCTAATGCTAAAGACTTCAACATGCATTTCATGTTCTCAAATGTAGCGGTTTTCATTGAAAAAGACAAATAATATTTGTATCTTTGCATCATTAAATTAATCCTCATGGAGCTGTACCCTCTCGATTCTGAAAAAATCTATTTCTCTGAAGACTATCTCACCCTGGACTGCGAAGACGGTCCCAGGACCTTGCGTATCGGCGAATGGCTCAATGCAGACCCGGTCCGCATCCACAAGATGGTCATCCGCGAGAAGACGCTCCAGGTCGACCAGATGGAAGTGTACAACCCCCTCTTCAGCAAGCTCCGCAGGGCCGATCCCGAATACTACAAGAAGTTCATGGGCCTCAAAGTCACGATCGACTTCCCCGGCTTCGACACAGAGATCGAGGCCAAGATTGCTTTCGACACCAATCCTATCGGGTTCTACAAATGGTGGCGCAAGGGCAAGCACGAGCACCTCGTATACCTCTCCCAGGGCAATCAGTTCCGCCTCTTCCAGAAGGTCATGCTCATGGAGCCCAAGGTCATGCTCAAAAAGGACATCGACTTCGTAAAGAATTTTTAAGACATGGTTCAGACCACAGGGCAGAAGTTCACCGTCAAGCACGAGTCGGGGCTTCTCCAATACCTCTTCGAAATATTTCCCGGACAAAGCAAAACCGGTGTCAAGACCACTCTCCGCAGCGGTCAGGTCACCGTCAACGGCTCCGCGACGACCGCATTCGACCATCCGCTGAAGGCAGGCGACACTATCGTCATTCTTCCCAAGGGCATCTCCATCGCACGTGAAGTCAAGGAGACAGCCAGGGAACTTGTCGAAAATGAAGGAATCCACATTATCTACGAAGACGACGACATCATCGTTGTGGACAAGCCGTCCGGCCTACCCACCATCTCCACGGGCAAATCCCAGGGCGAAAAGACTCTTTACGCACACCTCAACGCCTACGTAAAGACCAAGGCAAGAGCCCAGCGCAAGGAAAACCTCATAGCCCGACTCCCCGTAGACCGCCGCACCGCCAGGGTATGGATTGTCCACCGGCTTGACCGCGGGACTTCCGGACTCCTCGTTCTCGCCAAAAGCGAACAGGCGAAAAATGTCCTTCAGAGCCGTTGGAAAGAGCTTGTTATAGAGCGCATATATACAGCATTCGTCGAAGGCGAGGTCACTCAGGAGAGCGGCGCCGTCCAGAGTTGGCTCACCGAGAGCCCAAAATCCCTAAAAATGCACTCATCCCCCGTCGAAGTCAAAGACGGCCAGCTTGCCATAACCCACTTCAGGACAATATCATACGTAACACGAGGCAAATCCGGCAGGGTGCTCTATACCAAGATGGAATTCCAGCTCCAGACAGGACGCAAAAACCAGATCCGCGTCCATGCCGCAGACCTCGGACACCCCATCGCGGGAGATGATAAATACGGGGCTGAGACTGATCCGATACGTCGCCTCGCACTTCATGCGAGCACGCTGGTGTTCCGTCACCCTTTTAAAAACGAAGTATTAAGATTCAAATCCCCGTTACCTGACGAGTTCAAACGTCTCGGGTAGGGGCATATCATAGACAGAAGATCTCAGGAATGCACGGAAATCATTGATATCCGTGTATTTTTCTTGTTCTTCGGGAGTAATGATGTTTCCGATGCCAAGCCTGATCGTCTCCCCTCCCTTATTGATGATCTCGCGGGGAAGGCGAAGCAGACGCACCCTCCAGTCAATCACTCCCAAAAGGTAGTAAAAAAGAGTATTGCGGTCAAAGAAGCGCACCGGGATGACAGGAACTTTGGCCTTTTTAATCAGGCGGATTGCTGGTTCCTGCCATTCGCGGTCCCGGATTTTAAACCATTCGCCGGGTTTCAGATCAGAGACCGCCCCGGAAGGGAATATACCGAGAGGGTGTCCCTCCCGCAGATGAGCCAATGAGTCGCGTACGCCCTGCAGGCTGGTGGCCGTGGGCGCTTTGCGCTCGGTGGTGGTGGGATTGACAGCGATGAAACTGGGGGTAAGACTACGGAAATAGGTCAGTATCTGATTGACCATCACTTTGATGTCGGGACGGCGGCGGCCAATCATATCTATTAGGATGACCCCGTCTATGGCGCCATAGGGATGGTTGGAGATAACGATAAAGGCACCTTCAGGGAGGTGGTCCAGGACTGCGGAGTTGCCAATCTGATACTCGGCATGCTGATTTTGGAGGAGAGCCTGCGCAAAGGCAGGGCCCTTGTGCTGTTCTATTGCATCATAGACATTGTTGAGCAGGCCAAGTCCGGATAGGGACCAAAGGGTATTCAGGACGAGATTGCCGGCCCTGGTGTCAAGCGCCGGCAACATTTGCCTGATTTCAGGTTTAGTGATGATGGGCATGGTGTGCTATTTGGCGTCGTCTTCGTATTTGGGGAGAGGGTCGAGACGGGCGTATTCGATGCCGTCGCGGATCAGGCTCGAGACATACAACACCATGAGTATCAATAAGATAATCCATGCCGCAAAGTCAAGTGCCATGGCATCAAAGCTGTTGTGCAAGAAGTCCATATGGTAGCTGAATTCCGTCATGAAGGGCACATACATCATGACGATGCAGAGGATGACTGCGATAATGCGGAACTCAGTAGGACCCAGGCCGCTGTAGGTGAGTTTGAACTCGTTTTTAAGATGAGCGTTGATATAAACGTACATTGACAGGAGCAGATAGAGGATCATCACTGCCATGACAGAGACGAGGTGTACAAAGGGCGAGAGGCCGAAACCGCAGATCATGAAGACTTCATTGATACCGTCAATGTTGTGGTCGAGGAAGAAACCGTAGACGGGGCGCTGTGTCTTGCGGACCCTGGCGAGAGAGCCGTCGAGGGAATCGCCGAACCAGTTGACGAAGAAGCCGAAGCAGGTAAGCCACATCCACTTGATGTCAAGGTTGGACAGGAGGCATCCGATTGCGACAATAATGGCGCCGATGGTGCCGAGAGCCGTAAGCATGTCAGAAGTCACCCACCTGGGCATGCGCTCCGCAAGCCAGACGAGGACCTTTTTTTCTGCACTGTTTAATATGGAGGTCTGCACGCGGACAGACTGTTTTCTTTCGTTGTTTTCCATTATCAATGGGGTTGGATTTCGTACATTATAATGCAAATGTAAGTAATTATTTGTCGATTTCAAATATTTGCATTTCCTTTGCACCCCGTATGAGAACAGATACAGAAAAGAAAATTTTCCAGAGGACGGCCCTTCTTGTCGGCGACGCTCTCATGGAGCGAATCGGGAGCGTGAAGGTCATCCTGTTCGGAGTAGGAGGCGTCGGCAGCTGGTGCGCCGAAGGACTTGTACGCGGCGGGGTGAAGCATCTGACGCTTGTTGATTCCGACTGCGTATGCCTCTCCAACGTAAACCGCCAGGACATGGCCACGACCCGCACGGTCGGACAGCCGAAAGTGGATGCGCTGAAAGACAGGCTGAAAGAAATCAACCCAGAGGCGGAGATTACCACCATCCAGCGCTCATACAACGAGGAGTGCGCCGTAGACTTCAGCCTCGGCGACTACGATTATATTATAGATGCAATTGACTCGCTGAAGGACAAGATTTCTTTGATAGTCAACGCTTGCAGGACAGATGCAAAGTTGTTTTCAGCCATGGGAGCGGCCCTGAAAGTCGATCCGACCAAAATAAAGGTGGCTGATTTCTGGAAAGTGCGCGGTTGTCCGCTCGGATTTGCACTGAGAAAGAAAATGCGCCGTTCCGGGGCAATCCCCGAAAAGAGTTTCCTGTGCGTCTACGATGAAGAGGTGCTGACAAATCTCGGCTCGGAAGATGATTGCGTCAAAGAGTCGGATACCTATCGCAAAGCCGTCACCAACGGCACCTTCGCCCATATCACTGCGATTTTCGGATTCACGCTCTGCGGACTGGTGCTGCAGGATATCTACAATGGATCCACATCCACAGTTATATGATTATAATAGTGCTTTTCGCGTTCAAATGACGAGATGGCATCATTAATAGATTTCTTATTGGCAATCAATGTCTTATCCCTCGGCAGCGCGATACGGATATGACGGATGTGTTCACCCCCGATCCTGTCGATCACGGGAGTGTATGGTCCGGTCACGCCGGTGCTCAAGGGCAGGCTGGCGCAAAGTGCTGAGGACATATTGTCAAGGCGCGCCGGGTCAGAGTCCCGGATTATCAGTGCGATCATACGCGTATACGGCGGATAACCGAATAGGCGTCGTTCCTGAAGCAGGGTATCCGAAGCCTCAAGGCCTTTAAGGCGGGCATAGACCGGATGTTCCGGCTGTGAGGTCTGTATGATGAGACGCCCCCGTATTCCCCTTCTCCCGGAACGGCCGCGGAACTGTTCAAAAAGCTGGAATGCCCTTTCGTCCGCCCTGAAATCCTGTACGCCCAGTATACCGTCGGCCTGTATCGCCGCCACGAGGGTAAGTCCTTTGAAATCAAACCCCTTCGTCACAATCTGCGTCCCTACCAGTATATCTGTCTCTCCAGCGGCAAATCTCTCGATTACATGCCTCTCCCGGCTGTCCGGAGTATCGCTGTCAAGCCTTTCAATCCTCGCTTCCGGGAAATACTGCCGGGCCTCCTCCTCTATCTTCTGCGTCCCGGCGCCGTATGCGACCAACAGCTCGCCGCAATGGTGACAAGTCCCCGTATATCCTTCAGTATGGCCGCAATAATGGCACACCATGCGGGCCGTATCCTTATGATAAGTCATGGGCACATTGCAGTGCGGACATTTTACGATAGTTCCGCACACTGAACACTGCAGAAAAGACGCATAGGCCCGTCTGGCCCTGAGAATAACGACCTGTTCTCCGCGCGAGAGCGTCTTTCTGATCTCATCGATGAGCTTACGCGAAAAGTTCCCCACCATCCCCCTCTTCCGTCTTTCCGCCACCGTATCGATAATGACCACCTCAGCCTCCTCTCCGTCATGGAAACGCTCGCTCAGCCTCACCTCGGCAAAACGTCCCACCTTTGCGTTGTACAATGACTCCAGCGACGGCGTAGCACTACCTAAAACCACATTACAACCCATTATCACAGAAAGCATTACTGCAACATCGCGTCCACTATACCGCGGAGCCGGTTCGCTCTGCTTATAAGATGCGTCATGCTCCTCATCGACAATAACGAGACCCAGATCATGATGCGGCAGGAACAACGCTGACCGTGTCCCCAGCACCATATAAGGAGACGAAGCCCTGACACTCGTCGTCACCTGCCTCCTCTGCACCGGCGTCAACTCCGAATGAAGCGTCATGCAATTCGGGAACACCTCCTTCACCCTCGCTTCCAACTGCCTGCTCAGCGCAATCTCGGGCACAAGATACAACACACTTTTTCCCTTTGCCAACGTCTCCGCAGCGAGGGCCATATACACCTCCGTCTTCCCGCTGCCGGTCACCCCGTTGAGCAGCACCGCCTTACCCGCACTCCAACCGTCATGAACCTGCCTTACCGCCTCCTTCTGGGCCTCCGACAATGCCACATCCTTCTCTGCCGAACAAACGCAGCCACACTCATCCAGTTTCTTCAAATCAACCTCCATCACCTCTATCTCAGCTCTCCACTTCTCCGCAGTCGCAGCCCTCGTCTCCGTCGTCTTCTTTGACAACAACAGTTCCAGCTTTTCACGCCTGGCCGCCAGCCTGCTCATGACAGACAGCCTCTTCCGTCTCAACGCTTCCGCCATCTTCTTCTCCAGCTCCACTTTGACAGACGAATACGCGGCCTTGTACACTTCACCCACAGTACAAAGGTAATATGCGGCAATTTCTCTCCAAAGCCTTATCTCCCCCTCCCCAACGGCCGGCACATCCTTTTCCAATCCCTCCACCGGCTTGATTCTGGACACATCCATATCAGGAACGGCACCAGCCTCAGACACCACCCCCACATACCTGTGGCCCGACAACATCACCCTCACGCGGTCTCCCACGTGAATAGGCTCTGCCGTGCTGTACAACGGCTCCCATTCAAGTTTCAGGGGAAGTATGACTTTGACATATTCCATAACGGCAAATTTACATCCTTGGCGTCTAATGTCAAAATAGAAGCCGTTTAAATTGTGACATGCCCGGAATTTTAGTATATTTGTGAGTTGATTAAATCGCATATAAGACATGGGCAAAGTCATAGCCATTGCAAACCAGAAAGGCGGCGTGGGCAAGACCACCACGGCCATCAATCTCGCAGCCTCCCTCGCAGTGCTGGAAAAGAAAGTTCTCATCATCGATGCTGACCCTCAGGCCAACACCACGTCAGGACTCAACTTTTCCCCGGACAACGATGAAAAACGCACATTATATGAAGTCCTCATCGGGGCTATTCCCGTCAGGGACACGCTCATCCAGACCGAGCTTCAGAATCTTCACATGATTCCCTCCCACATCAACCTTGTGGGAGCCGAGATTGAAATGCTTGGCTTCGAGGGTCGCGAATCCGTCATGAAACACGCCCTCTCCCCCATCGTGGATGACTACGACTACATCATCATCGACTGCTCACCGTCACTCGGCATCATCACGGTAAACTGCCTGACTGCCGCTGACTCTGTCATCATCCCGGTTCAGCCCGAATTCTTCGCCCTTGAGGGACTTGGCAAACTGCTCCAGACCATCAGGCTTGTTCAGGGCGGGGTCAATCCCACCCTCAGCATAGAAGGATTCGTGGTCACCATGTTCGACGGCCGTACCAAAGTCCACACCCAGGTGGTGGGCGAGCTGCGCGAACACTTCCACGACATGGTGTTCAACACCATCATCCAGCGAAATATCCGCCTCAGCGAGGCCCCCGGGCACGGCAAGCCCATCGTCCTCTACGACGTCACGAGCAACGGTACCTCCAACTACCTCAACCTCGCTAAAGAAGTACTTGACAAGAACACTAACGCATAACAACAATGAGCACAAAGCCGCAAAGAGGCCTGGGCAAAGGCCTGAGCGCCATTCTCGGCGAAGCCACCGACATCCGCGACCTCCGCAAACCAGTAGGCTATATAAATAAGGAAGTGGTCACCACCACCTCCAGGCCGCATGACACATCCGACGTCCTCCGCATCCCTGTCGACATGATTGAGCCCAACCCCTTCCAGCCCCGCATGTCATTCGACGAAGAGGCTCTCCAGGAGCTCTCCGAATCCATCCGGACCTTCGGGCTGATTCAGCCTATCACCGTCAGGATCAAGGATGGCAACAAATACCAGATCATCAGCGGTGAACGTCGCTACCGCGCCAGCATCAAGGCCGGCATGGACATGATCCCTGCCTACATCCGCGATGCTTCTGACCAGGGCATGCTTGAGATGGCCATCGTCGAAAACATCCAGCGTGAAAACCTCGACCCTATCGAAGTCGCCATGAGCTACCAGCGCCTCATCGAGGAATGCAACCTCACGCAAGAGCAGATGGCTGACCGCGTCGGCAAAAAGCGTGTCTCGGTGACCAACTCTCTCCGCCTCCTGCGCCTTCCTGCCAAGGTCCAGCACGACCTCAAAGTAGGCCTTGTCAGCGTAGGGCATGCCAAAGTCCTCCTCGGCATCGACGACCCGCTCATCCAGGAGCAGCTCTGCGACCTCATCGTCAAAAACGGCCTCTCAGTGCGCCAGCTCGAAGAAAAAGTGCGCAAGATTGTCGCTGAAAAAGAGCCGGAGGACACCGATGGAGAGCAGGACCTTCCCGACGTTTACTACCGTGTCCTCGAACACATCGGACGCTACTTCGGCGACAACATCTCCCTCCGCCGCAGCAAATCCGGCAAGGGCACCATCACAATACGCGTCAACTCCGACGAGGAGATGTCCAAGTTCCTCAAGGCGCTTGACGACAACAGAATGATATAGGATGACAATATCGATGCGACATATCGCCGCCATTCTGGCGTGCTTCCTTTTAGTCCTGCCGTCACTTGATGCGCAGGACCTCTTCAAGAAAGAAGCATTCTCCCAGAGCTACAACGAACCCGGCGACACTCTCGGCCGCGACACCACCGACACGATGTTCTCCTTCAAGGAGTTCTTCGGCGGCGTAGCACATCGCAGGGACGCACGCATCGGCACCCTCTTCGCCGGCTCCACGGTCTTCATCGGGGCCCAGCAGATCCACAACCGTCAATACTGGAAACTCCCCATCACCTACGGCGGCCTTGCAGCAGGCATCGGCTACGGCATCCACTACCGCAGGCAATACAACAGCTCCGTACGTGCCTATGAAGCCGGCAACACCCTCACCATAGACAACGACGCCAAACGTATCAGCAACCTCTGCTTCGGCGGCGCAGCCCTTATCTACTGGTCCACCCTTCTTGACGGCACCGCTTTCTACAAACCCACAGGCCATATCAACCCGGGACGCTCCACCATATACTCCATCCTCCTCCCTGGACTTGGCCAGGCCTACAACGGAGAATACTGGAAAGTCCCCATCTATTGGACATGCCTCGGTGCCTCCTGGTATTTCTATACCAGCAATCAATTGAACTACAAGCGTTTCAAGCGCATCCACAACGAAGCTACCACAGAGGGCTCCGGCTATGACGGCCCCTATACTGCTGAAAACGCCCTCTACTACCGCAACGTCTACCGCCGCTACCGCGACTACTCTTTCGTCGCCCTCGTCGGCTTCTACCTCCTGCAAGTCATTGATGCCAACGTCTTTGCCTATATGCAGGACTTTGAACTCTCGGACGACCTCGCCATCCGTATGGAGCCGGCGGTCATCGCTCCCGACAACGCCTACGCATTCGGCCCGGCCGTCACCCCGGCCTTCGGCATGCGACTCGGACTGACATTTTAAATATTGAGATATGAAACCAATCCACATAATAGCCATGGCAGCCCTGCTTCTGTCCACATCACTGACAGCTGAAGGACAGGGCGGCAACATTTTCAAGAAGTTATTCCCACCTGCTGAATACAACCAGCGCAAGGACACCACATCCAAAGCCCGCAAGAAGCCTGCGCGGGGCTCACGTCATCTCCAGAAAGAAAACGAAGAGCTCAAGGCCAGGATCCGCAATCTCGAGGACGAAATCTCGTCGCTTCGCAGCGATTCCCTGCGCATTGAATACATGGAGCAGGAGACTGAGAACATAGCCGTAGGCCTCACGCCGATGGACTATTCCCCGGAAGCCACCGACAGCCTCCTCAGCATCTGGTATCTCCATCGTCAGGCCAGCCGCAACACTGAAGGCACCGGCTACAATCTCGACTCGGTCCACTTCTCCTCCAACGTCCCCGACTCAGTCATCATCCGCCGTCTCAAGAAGATGAACTCCTTCATCACCCTCCCCTACAACGAGACCGTCCGCAACTACATCATCCTCTATTCCGAGAAGATGCCCACCAAGATGGGCCAGATCATGGGCCTGTCCACCTACTATTTCCCCATCTTCGAAGAGACCTTCAACCAATACGGACTGCCCGAAGAGCTCAAATACCTCGCCGTGATCGAATCAGCGCTCAATCCTGTAGCCGTATCCCGTGCCAACGCAAAAGGCATGTGGCAGTTCATGTTCAACACGGCCAAAAACTACGGTCTCGAAATCAACTCATACGTTGACGAGCGTTTCGACCCGTTTGAATCCGCCGATGCCGCCGCCCGCTATCTGCAAGAGGCCTACAGCATCTTCGGCGACTGGTCTCTCGCCATTTCTTCCTACAACTGCGGATCCGGCAACGTCAACAAAGCCATCAAGCGTGCCGGCGGACGACGCGACTTCTGGTCCATCTACCCCTACCTTCCCAAGGAGACCAGAGGCTACGTGCCCGCCATGGTCGGTGCCATGTACGCGATGACCTACTATAAAGAATGCGGTATCGAGCCCGAGCCCATACACATGCCCGCCCGTGTCGATACCTTCAACATCACCCGCAACCTCCATTTCCGCCAGATCAGCGAAGTCATTGGCCTCCCCATAGCCGACCTCCGCGACCTCAATCCACAATACTACAATGATATAGTCCCCGGCAACAGCGGTGAATACGTCCTTCGTCTCCCCTTCAGCTGGACCTCCACTTTCACTGAAATGCAGGACTCCATCTACCGCTACAAGGCAAGCGAAGTCTTCGCCCGCATCGATGTCAACAACAACCCCGCCAACGTCAACA
>JAFZPY010000075.1 GCA_017552475.1 Bacteroidales bacterium
ACCAACCTCTTCCAGTGCCTCGGCATGGTCAGCAAATCCATCTTCCTGTCCCTTTCCAGGCAATTGATATTCCTCGTACCGGCGCTTTACACACTCCCCCGTCTCCTCGAATCCGAGCTCGGTGTATGGTACAGCATGCCTGTCGCGGACGTTCTTTCCACCATACTCTCCTCCATAATGGTAGTATGGCTCATCCACAGGCTCAACCGTCTCAAAGACGGTGATGACCCGTCCATCCTAGGCAGCAAAATCAAAGGACAATAGAAATCTCAACACGATATGGCAAACACAATAATCAATATCGGACGACAGTTCGGCAGCGGCGGCAAGGAAGTCGCCATGCTCATCGGCGAAAAACTCGGCATCAAGGTCTACGACAATGAGCTCATATCCAAAGCTGCTGAAGAAAGCGGCTTCTCCAAGGATTTCTTCAACCGCTGCGACGAAAAACGCAGCATTTTCTCCATCTCCAGCTTCTTTGCCGGAGTGGGGGCCGGTGCCGGCGCCGGAATCGGCGGCACCTTTGTCAACGACAACGACCTCTTCAAGATACAGAGCACTGTGATCCGCGGCATAGCAGAAAAAGAGCCAGCCGTCATCATCGGGCGCTGTTCAGACTACATCCTCAGGGACATGGAATGTCTGGACGTATTTATCACTGCTCCGAACGACTTCCGCCTCAGGAGGATTACTGAACGCTTGAACATTGACGAAGAAGACGCAGAGAAACTGATCTCCCGTCAGGACAAGACCCGCGAGACCTACTACAATTACTTCACCTACGGAGACTGGGGCGTCGCATCCAACTACGACCTCTGCGTCGACAGCTCCATACTCGGTATCGAAGGCACGGCGGATTTCATCATCGATTTCGGTCGCAAGGCTGGACTTATAAAACTCTGAGCCGCACCATGTCCCGCGTTCTTACGGCACTTATCACTATCATCATATCATTGTTTCCGCTCTTTGGCCAGCGCCAGAGGGAGGAGGTCACCGGTCTCAACAGTACCATCTACAACAGCATGTCCGAAATCCCGGCCCTGAGGCCGATGGACAACAAAATCGACAGTTTCATGCGCCGCTGGGAGATTCAGGGAGCCTCCCTCGCCATCATGCGGGGCGACTCACTCGTCTACGCCAAGGGCTACGGCTGGGCCGACCGCGAAAAGGGCGAGCGGATGCAGCCCGGCAATATCATGCGCATGGCATCAGTCTCCAAGCTGATTACAGCCATCGGCATAATGACCCTGCACGAGCGGATGCAGCTCTCTCTCGAGACTCCTGTTTTCGGGCCGTTCGGCATCCTGAATGAATACGACAAATACATTCGCGACGACAACTACTACCTGATCACCGTGGAAGACCTCCTGCGCCACAGCGCGGGCTTCACGCAGAGGGGCGGAGACCCGATGTTCTCCACCCGCGACGTGATGCGCCGCTACGGTCTCATCACCCCGCCTGACAGCGACATGCTCACCCGCTGCCTCGTGTCTTCGCCCCTCGCCTACGAGCCCGGCACGTGGCACGAATATTCCAACTTCGGATACCTTCTGCTTTCGATGATCATTGAGAAGGTCTCCGGCATGTCCTACGAGGACTACATACAGAAAAACGTCCTCAACAAGGCCGGTTGCTATGACTTCCACATCGGAGGTATCTACTACGAAGACCGTTTCCCCGGAGAAGTGCGCTACTACGGCACCAGGGACGACCGTCCTATCCCAGAATACAACGGCAGCGGCCAGCTCGTTCCACGATGGTACGGAGGCAACAACATCACCGCCCTTTCCGGCGCCGGCGCCTGGGTAGGCTCCACCATAGAACTGATGCGCCTGGTCGCCTCGGTGGACGGACGCCTCGGCGTAAAGGACATCCTCACCCCTTTCAGCGTCTTCCAGATGACGCAGTACATAGATGAGGATTCCTACGGCCTCGGCTGGATCGACACCAGCGAAGACGGAGTCTGGACCCGCACCGGCACCCTCTCCGGCACCAGCGCCCTCATCAAATACTACCCCGACGGCGAATGCTGGATCATGATCACCAACACCTCCACCTGGAAAGGTCCCCGCTTCACCCGTGAGACCGCCGGTCTCTTCACCAAACTCCGCTCCCGCTTCAGCCCCGACCTCCCCAGGAAAAATCTCTTCCGCATCCGCTGATTGCAAAAAAAATGCATATCTTTGATGCATGAGAAGAATACTATCCACACTTATCTGTCTTACACTGACTTATACCATCACGAGCGCGCAGGATTTGCCCGACAACGAGGCATACAAAGCCCGCATGGATTCGTTGTCCAACGCGCTCAGCACAATTTTATCAGAATGGAATAAATCAATTCCGCCGCACTACAGGGCGGCTATGCGACTGGAAAAAGAGGCAGAATCTCATCCTGAACATAGAGATTCCCTCCTTACAATAGCTGCCAAAGAGCGGGAGATTGGCAAATCAATCGAACCGATCTTACAGGCAAAGGTGGACCAATGTCTGGAGGAGAAGCGTGCATTGGTTGAAAAATATGCATTGATTTTTGAAGATGCATTTCCATATTTCCACCAGCGTAATAATTACTCAAAAGACAGCCTTTCTGTCCTGTTGGAGACTGCATCTTCCGAGATTCGTCGTTCGAGAATTGGGAAGGCCCTCCGAAAGTTCATCAATGCCCGACAGATTATGGAAGGAGAGCGTTTCCAGATATTCCGTTGCTACGATTCCGATGGGAAACGCTTTGACTGGAAGCAGTGCAAGGGGAAGAAAGTTTTTCTCGTCCATGACGGCCTATGGTGTATGACACACGGCACGGACAATACCGCTTTCAGGACATATCTATATCATCTTCGGGATATTGCTCCTCACTGCATGCCCCTTATCGTGGTCAACTGCGATACAAGGGAAGAACTGCTTGCAGAGATCGAAGAATATGGGCTGCAAGATTTCACAGTAGTCAGTGAATTCAAGAATGACATCGGGACACTCAACTGGCTCTACAACGACGACGTCACTCCCACTTGCCATCACATTGACGAAAGAGGTATTATCGTAAAAACCACCCAGGGTGTCGATCCCGACTATCTTGAGAAGGTTTTTCTGAAATAATCTTTTTTATAACATGAAACAATTACACTGGTCCTTCGAAATCATTGCTATATGTATTATTATTTGTACAGGATGCTACGACAATGGAGTACCTACTAACGGTGCAGTGATTGAGGGAAATCTGACAGGGATTGCCACTGACGAAAGTATTGTGGCCATTCTCTGGCAAAGAGACGGCATGGTGGGAAAATCCATAAAAAAGGACACATTAATTCAGGGACGGTTTCGCTTCTGTCTGGACACTCTGGACGGAGGTGATTTTTATGAAATTTGTTTGTCTAAGACAAATGATGTATTTGAATTCGTAAGTTGGTTTACAGAGATTTATCTTGAACCTGGCGCGAAAGTGGTCATCAGAGGTGAGGGTAAATACTTGTATGCGGCAAAGATATCCAGCCCGGTTAAGGAACAAAAAAAGCGTCAACAGTTTATTTCAAAAATGCCAGCTGAAACGTTACGTGAGTGGCAGGATATGCACATCCATCAGGATTTCACAAAAATGGATAGCATAAGTAACGTGCTTAATGCCCAAAGGTTGTCTCTGATGGAGAATGAACCTATTGGTGATTATTCCATGAATCTTCTATATGGCATCGCTTTATCCTTCCTAAGCGAAGATCATGAGGGATATCGTGACGAGATCATGAAAATTTATGGACGGCTGACAGATGAGCAGAAACAGACACAGATTGGAAAAGAGATTTACAATTACTTGCAGAATGTAAAGAAAGTCTCCATAGGAGATGTTGTTCCTGACTATGAATATCTTGACACCAATGGAATGAAACATCATATTTCCGAGCTTGCCGGTAAATGGGTATTGGTGGAATTTTGGAGCAGTGGTTGCTATGCAAGCATTATGGCATTACCTGAGATGGCCCAGCTGGCAAAGGAAAACGTTGACAGTGATTATCGAATTGTCTGCATAAGCGTTAACACCGAGAAAAGATGGAAAGAAGCAATGGGCCACAACGTTGATGAATGCATAAACTGGCGCGACCCTGATTGTATGTCCGGCAGCATAAGGGCATACTTCAATGGCGTTCCGGCATTTATTCTGATTGAGCCGGACGGTGTCATCAAAGATTTGGGAGTTGAGGGATACTACGACGGATTGTTGCACGAAATGATCTCGAAGCGCAGATAAAAAATTCCGCAAACCGCCGGGAGTGCCGGACTGGTTTGCGGAAAGTCAGTTATTGCGGATAAATATTATTTCTCCAGGGACATGACGGCCTCGGCGATGGAGTTGAGCTTGGTGTCGACGGTGTCGGCGCGGCTGGCAAGGACGCAGGGGGCGGTGGTGCCTACGAGCATACCGGCCTGGCGGACGTTGGGGCAGAGTTTGGAGTTGGTCTTCCAGAATACGTTGGCAGACTCGATGTTGGGGAAGAGGAGGCAGTCGGCGTCGCCGGCAACGAAGCTCTTCACTTTCTTAATCTCAACGGACTCAGGATCGATGGCGACATCAAGGGCCAGAGGGCCGTCGCCGATGCAGCCGCGAATCTGTCCGCGGTCAGCCATCTTGGCAAGCATGGCGCCTTCGACGCATGCAGGCATGGAGTCGAGCATCTGCTCGGAAGCCGCGATGAACGCGATCTTAGGTTTCTCGATGCCAAAGGAGTGGGCTACGTCCACGAGATAGCCTGCGAGTTTAACTTTCTGACGGAAGTCAGGAAGGGGAATTACGGCCATATCGCTGATGAACAGGAGCTTGGGATAGTTGGGGTTTTCAATCACGCCGACATGGCTGAGCACGCCCTTGGGAGGGAGGAGTCCGGTCTCCTTGTTGAGGATGGCACGGAGGAATTTGTCGGTGGAGCAGAGGCCCTTCATGAGGACGTCGCCTTCACCGTCATGAACGATCTTCACAGCCTGGGCTACAGCCTTGAGCTCTACGGGATTGTCGATAATCTCGAATTTGGAGGCGTCAATGCCCCTTTTCACGCACACAGCCTCAATGAGGGACTTGTCTCCCACGAGAGTGGCCTTGATGAAACCCATGTCCACTGCCAGGGAACATGCTTCGATAGTGTGCTCATCGACAGCCCATGCTGCCACCAGTCTTTTGCAGATGTTTTTTGCCTTTAACTCGGCATAGAGATCGTTGAATGTCTTTATCATGATTATATATTTAGTCCTGAATTTCTGATACTATGTGCATTGTGTCACGTGCGATGACGAGCTCCTCGTCGGTGCAGATGGCTGCGGCCTTCACGGCTGAGTCGGGGAGGGTGAGGATCGCATCCTCGCCGCTGGCGACATTGGCCTCGTAGTCGATCTTGAGTCCCATATATGAGAAGTTCTCCAGAACACGGCGACGGAGACGGCTGTTGTGCTCGCCGATACCGCCGGTGAAAACGATAAGGTCGACTCCGTTCATCTCGGCTATGTAGGAACCGATGATTTTGATCATGTCGTGGGTGAGCTTCTTGAGGAC
>JAFZPY010000076.1 GCA_017552475.1 Bacteroidales bacterium
AACACTTAAACACTTGAACAAAATGAACGAAAAAAAGAAGAATACTATCAAGCGGATAGTCGATATCGTGATAGCGATAATCACCGCACTTGTCACCACTCTCAGCGCCAATGCCGCCATAGTTGGTTAATAATTACGGTTTTCTTGTTTCATAAATTTTTTTAGTAAGTGTGGTGTTCCCGCCGTCCGTGAGGATAGCGGGAATTTTTTATGGCATCGGATGAGGCAAGGATTACTTCTTCTTCTCAGGATTGCCGAAGCTCACGCGGGCGAAGACGGGATAGTGGTCCGATGGCGTGCGGCGCGTGGTGGTGCCGTCAGCGTTCTTCGTCCAGTAGCTATCCGTCCGCACGGCGTAGGCATCGACATTCGCCGTTGCGGTGACAAAGATATGGTCTATGCGGTAGATGGTGTGCTCGCTGGAGTTGAAGCTGTTGAAGGTGCCCGATTCGGCAAAGCGCAGGCGGGTGGCCTCGTAGCAGTCCTTGAGCAGGCCGGACTGGGTGAAGAGCCCGTAGATTTCGTCGCGCTGGTCAACGTTGAAGTCGCCCGTCAGAATGGTCAGCCTACGGCCTTCGGCCATCTGCTGGATGCGCCGGCTCACCAATTTGGCAGCCTCGCGGCGGGCAACCGTGCCCTCGTGGTCCATGTGGAGGTTCAGGAATAGGAATTCCTTGCCGCTGTGCAGGTCGAGGAATCGGCCCCAGGTGCAGATGCGGATGCAGGCGGCATCCCATCCCAAGGCGGGACGGTCCGGAGTCTCGTTGAGCCAGAAGTTACCGCTGTCGAGCAGGCGCACGCGATTCTTCTTATAGAAGATGGCTGCGTACTCGCCGTCCTCCTTACCGTCGTCGCGCCCTACGCCGATGTAGTCGTAGCCGTCCAGGTTCTGGAGCATGTCCAACAATTGCTGGTGCAACACCTCCTGGGTGCCGAACACCTCGGGGCGTTCCCAGTTAATCTGGTCACATATAACTTGGCAGCGCCGCGTCCAGACGTCACCGCGGATGCTGTCGCTGCTGTTGCGGTTGCGGATGTTGTACGTTCCTACGGTGAGTTCCTGAGCCATACCCGCGAGGGTGCCCAGCGCGACCAGTGCGGTCAGTAGAATCTTTTTCATAGCAGAATATTGTTTGAAGGGTTGATGGTTTCTGAATGGGGGTACTATTGATAGATAAGGGTGGTCAGGCGTTCGGGGTTCATCACTTCGCGGGCAACATCGTAGAGTTGCCGGGACGTGAGTGCATCTATTTGCTGGAAACGCTCTTCCAGGCTGAGCGTCTTTCCCGTGTGGAGGAAATACTTTGCCATTCCGAGTGCTGCATTCTCGAAGTTATCCGCCCCGATACCCAGCTGTCCTTTCAGCTGACGCTTGGCGGCGGCGAGGATGCGGGGTGAGAGCGGTGCTGCACACAGACGGCTGAGTTCCCTACGCACCAGACGCAGGCAGCGTTGCACATCGTCGTGGTCACAGCCGAAATAGACGCTCCAGACACCCGTGTCGGTGTAGGCAGTCAGAGCGGATTCCACCGTATACACCAGCCCCGTGCGCTCCCGCAGAGCCAAGCTAAGACGCGAATTCATCGATGGACCGCCCAGGAGGTTATTCAGCAGGAAGAGGCCGATATAGCGCGGGTCGGTGGCGGAGTACGCTCGGACACCCAGCATCACGTGAGCCTGATGCGTTCCTTTGTTATAAGTGAATAATGAAGGACTGACAAATGGGAAATCGGCTTTCCTTTCGCAGACAGCTTCTTCCGCCGCCGTCAAAGGTAACCTACATTTTTCATTTTTCATTATTTCATTTTTCATTATTCTTTCGATTTCCCCTACGGCGACATTCCCTTTCACGAACAGCACAGCTCGATCAGGTCGGTAGTTACGGCTGACGAATGACCGCAGGTCAGCAGAAGTGTACTGGCGCAGGCGCTGGGCATCACCGAGAATGCTGCGTCCCAGCGGATGGTCGGGGAAGAGGAGGGCTTCGAAGTCATCATAAATCAGTTCGGCCGGCGAGTCGTTGTAGCTCTCGATTTCATCGATGACCACCTCGCGCTCCTTCTCCAGTTCCTCCTGCGGATAGATACTGCCGAAGACGATATCCAGCAGCAGCGGAATGGCACGGCGCAGGTGTTGTCGGAGGAAGGTGGCGTAGTAGATGGTTTCCTCCTTGCCGGTATAGGCATTCAGGTCGCCGCCCACACTCTCCATGCGGTTCAGTATCTGCACGGATGTGAGATTGCGCGTCCCCTTGAACGTCGTATGTTCCACCAGATGAGCCATTCCGCTCTCGCTGTCCAGCTCATCGCGTGTGCCAGCCGCCACAGCGATACCGGCGTAGCAGACGTCTGTGGCCGAGGGCGCAAGGACGATGCGCAGGCCGTTGTCTAAAGTGAAAGTAGTCAATGAAGTATGAATAGTTGTTGAAATGTGTTGCAAAGAAACACATTTTCCGTGATTCAGCCAAAAGAATCTGCGCTAAAAGTGAAGGTGAACGGAGTCTGAGAGGGCAAAAAAGGAGCATTTCGGTCTATTTTGCACTCCTTGACGCCCATTTCTGCAATTTCTTCCCCAAAAATTGGGGAGGGTGGGGATTTGTCGTTATCTTTGCAACCAAATACGCGAAAGAGCAAGAATGAGTAATCTCGAAGAGACAGAGAACAGTGGGCAGAATGCATACGTACGCTCCGTGGTGGACAAGAGCTACGAGTACGGCTTCACGACAGATGTGGAGACGGAGGTCATCGAGCGCGGACTCACGGAAGACACTGTGCGCCTGATATCGGAGAAGAAGGGCGAGCCGGACTGGCTGCTGGACTTCCGGTTGAAGGCGTTCCGCTACTGGCAGACACAGGAACAACCCACGTGGGGACACCTTCAGCTACCCGAAATCGACTATCAGGCCATCTCCTACTACGCCGACCCGACAGCGAAGAAACGCCAAGGACCCAAGAGCCTGGAGGAGAT
>JAFZPY010000077.1 GCA_017552475.1 Bacteroidales bacterium
AGGAGGAGCTGGTAGTTCCGGATGAAGCGGAAGTTGTTGTGGACCAGTGTCAGGCGCGAATCGTCCGGCTTGTTCTGTATAGCGTCCATGTCACGATCGAAGGCGATGACCCGTCCGCCATCGTGTAAGCGTGAAAGTATCTCAGCGGTGTGCCCACCGCCTCCGAAAGTGGCATCGGCGTATATTCCGTCGGGGTCTGTAATGAGGGCTGAAACGCTCTCGTCGAGAAGTACAGGTGTATGGTATTCTGACATATGGTGACCTCCTGTCCTTAGACGGACAGTTGGTTCACGATGGCTTCGAATTCTTCATTGGAGAGTAGGGCCTGCTTCCTTTCGGAAGGATCCCAAATCTCGATCTTGTATCCCATGCCAGCGAACTCAACGTCCTTTGTTACACCTATTTCTTCAAGGAGTTTCCTCGGTATGGATATGCGTCCGAGTCTCTCGTCGGGTGTGACTTCTACGCAACCATCCGTATATTTTCTCCAAAGGGCAGCGTGCGATCTGTTCAAAGGGTTGAGCCGGGAGCGGATCTCTTCCGACTGGCGTTCCCATGCATCGAATGTGTAGACTTCGAGGCAGCGGTCATAGAGGCCCTTCTTGATGAGGAGCCTCATGTCTGTCTTCCCGGATGCAAGCATGGCATTTTTGAAGACGGCAGGGAATACGATGCGTCCCTTGTCGTCCACCTTGCTTGTCACATTGCCGAGGAAGTTGACCATAATCTTGTACTAATCTTTCACGCTTTCGGCAAAGATAAGGATAATTTTCCACTTTCATCCACCATCTTCCATTTTTTTCCACAATTTTACTAACAGCATGAAAAAACCGGTCCCGCGTGGATGCGGAACCGGTGTATGAAGCTGATTTGACTGGCTTAGAAAGAGAAGCCGACGCCGAGAACTACCTGGCTCTGTTTGAGGCCGGTAGCGAGCTCGGTGGGGTAGTATTCGTATGCTGCGGAAATCAGGAATCCTCCGAAGTAGATGCGGACGCCGCCCTGCACGCCGAACTGGTATCTGTTCCATGCCGCATCAGTGGTCCTCTTGAAAGGATCCTCCTTGTAGAGCACGGTGCCGTCGTATTTGCTTTCTTTGATTTCACCACCGATGTGGTACATGCCGACGCCGCCACCGAAGAGTGAGAAGCCGAAATCGTCCTCAGCATATCTGTAGGAAAGTCCTACGGGGACTTTGACTGAGTACATGGAATAGTATCTCTTCGTGGAAGTAGTGAGCTCCACGGCGTTGGTCTTCTTCTGATGGAAGACGTACTGGAAGTCTGCTCCAAGGTCGAAGTAGACCGGAGTGACACGGGAAAGTGAGACGCTCTCGGTGAAGCCGGCTCCTGCACCGTGCATTTCAAGATTGTTGTTCTCATCGTCTCCTATGGTGAGATTGAAATAGTTGTAGGAGGCGTGGATGTCGGTGAGTGACCTTTTGATGTTCTGTGCGTCGACGTTTGCTGAAAACAGCATGGTCGCTGCAGCTGCGATGAAAAGAGTGTTAATAGCTTTCATGTTAGTTTTGTTAAAAAATCGCGTAAAGTTAAGTAAATTTTTCCTTAAAATATCAAAAGTGTCACCGTTCCGTCCATTGTGGATGCAAGAATTTTTATTGAACCGTCGCGTTCAGACCATGCTTGCATGGGATTGACAAGGCCTATGGAGAACTTGTGGATCCATTCCAGATGGCCGTCCTCTGCGCTGAAGCATAGGAGATTACCTTTATCGGTGGGCATCAGTACGTGACCGTTTATCTCGATGATGGGGGTCGGTGAAATTTCGTAGCCGGCCGTGGTTTCGACTTCCCATTTTTTTGTGAGGGTGGCAGCGTCGAAGGCGAATAGTTTGTGCCACATGGATTTGGTATAGACCGTGGCGGCGTCTTCGGAGAGTCCGACGGCCTCGCGGGCACAGCGCTCCACATGCCCGGCTTCTTTGCCTGTAGCGGCGTCAATCGCGTACATCCTGCGGTCGGGGACGGCTATGAAGATTTTGCCGTGGGACTTCACTGGCCATACGGCGGCTGGTGAGTACATGCGCGAGGGCTTTTCACAGCGCCATACCCATTGTAGGGAGCCGGTGTCTGGGTTGAGGGAGTACAGGCGGTTGGCCCAGGTGCCGAAGACGACCTGCTCGTCATCGACGAGAGGACGGCACTCGACGAAGCCTTCGACAGAGTCGAAGCGCCATAGTTCGCTGCCGTCCTTGAGGTCGAGGCATCGGAAGATGCCGTCAGAGGCTCCCGCGAATACCTTGCCGTTCTTTATGACAGGGGAGGCGAGGACGGATTTGGAGGCCATGTGTCTCCAGCGGAGCTTGCCGTTTTTGGAGTCAAGGGCGTAGATGCCCCCGTCAGTGCATCCGAAGACAAGGTATCTGCCTTCCAATGCCGGAGTAGAGAATATCTTGCCGGGGAATTCTTTGGACCAGAGACGTTTGCCGTTTCTCAGGGAGACGGCACGGACAAAACCTGAAGCTGTGGTGTAGTATGCGGTCTTGCCGTCTGTCGCGAATCCTGCCACTATGTTGGCGTCGTCGCTTATTTTCCAGAGTTCTTTTACTTCGGGGTATTTGTCATTGACATCGTATCTGTACCATGGGTAGGAGGCCGGAAAACCGTGGGCGTCGTAGGTGACTGTGTCAACGACTGGTCTCAGGTCGTTGATGTACCAGGGCTGAAGCTTCACGGAGGTGTGGTTGAATACCCGTTTCTCGGAGACGCTGATGCGGTCTCCCTCTATTGTGAATATGCTGTAGCCGGTGGTATGTCCTTCCGGGGCGAGAGTGGCACGGCCGAGGACGGCAGGGATGCCGTCGTAGTTCATGGCGCGGTTCTGATGCCAGTGCCCGCCGATTTCGAACTGCACTCCGATTTTCTTGAGGGTGCGGGTGACATCAAAATAGTTGAGGACGGAGGTGTCCTGCGGGAAGTGGTTGATGAAGATGGATTTCTTGCCGGGCTCGCGGCTCCCGAGCCAGAGCATGGCTTCCTTGGGAAGGAGTGCCGGGGTCATGCGCATGTCGGGGCCGCAGTTTGTACCGAGGAAGCGCCATCCGCCATGCTCGAACTCGAAGTATTCATAGCCGAAGACGCGCTTCATCGTGTTGCCGCCGCTCTCTGACCACTTGGCGTCGTGGTTGCCTGCCACTACGTAGTAGGGTAGGCAGAGGCGGTCAAGTTCGGCCTTCACGCCTTCTATTTCTTCGTCGGAGCCGAAATCGGTGATGTCACCGCCGAGTATGACGAAGTCCAGGGTCTTGTCGGTGTTGATGTCCTCGATGCAGAGACGAAGGTCCCTGATGGATTTCTCGCTGGAATAATGGTTGTCGGTGATGAAGGCGAACCTTATCGTCTCATCGGCTTTCGCTGAAATGCAGCATCCTGCCGCGATGGACAGGATGGATGCGAGTATTATTTTCCTTGTATTCATTTGACTGGTCTTATCATGAATTCAAATGTCATGGGCCTGGCCTTGATCATGTATTGCTCCAGAGGCAGTTTGCCCCAGGAGTTAATGCTGCCGACGCCCATCTGACGCTGGTCGAAGCAGACGTATGTGGTGCCGGCGGCTCTGTTGCCTTCGCTTGCCTTGCCCTTCAGGAGGAGTGAGTGGGTCTGGGCACCGCACTGCTGGCTGCTTTCCTGGAACTCTTCGGAACCGAGGATGCCGACACTGTCGAGGTCTTCGATACTGAAGGGAAGTGCTGAGGCTGAGAATTTATCGGGCGATGTGATCTCAAGGCCCCTGCCGTCCGCGCCTATGACGCGGAACCAGCGGAGACCGCACCTTGTGCCGCCCTCCTGGGTCCTGGCATAGCCGTAGTCATACTGGTCTTCGACTCTCTGGATGTATCTTCCGAACAGGGCGGAGGACAGGCGGTCGGAGTAGTTCTCCCATGGTCCGAGACCGAGGTAGTCCACCGTGGAGAAGCGTCCGGGCATGGCGAAGCGCATGCCGAAGCGGGGCAGGTCCGGAGCGGATGCGAGGTATCCTGCATCGCTGAGGCTTTCTGTCACAGAGATGCGGCCGTCAGATGCCACCAGATATTTGATTTCGACTTTGGCTATATTGCCGATAGGAGCGTATTCAATAGCGACTTCATAGCCGTTGGCGGCTTTGTTGACGTCCATTGATTTGACTTTGGGCCTGGCGTCGCGCCATATTTTCATGACGGTCTGCAGGCGTGCGCCCATGTCGTTTTCAGTGACAGCCCTTTTGAAATTGGGTACGAGAGGTTCGGAGAGCATCTCTTCGCCACCGATGGTATAATGGGCCAGGCCGCCTTCGATGCGGCTGAAGGTGGCTGACCACGAAGTGCCGTCATCCAGGACTCCGCTGAATGTCATGCCGTCTTTGCCGCGTGTGAGCGAGGGCATGGTGCTGCTATTGGTTACAGTCGGATATTTGGATGCTTCGCTGAGCATTATCTGGTCGTAGGCGACCGTAGCGCCTGCTTCGAGGATGCCGTCAGCGTTTTTAAGGACGTAACGGACGTTGAGGGCAGTGTTGCTGTTGGCCTTGAAGCCGTCCGGGAGTATGGTCGCCGTCGTCTCGCCCTGGGGCGCTGCGGTGATGTTGTCAATTATGCCGCTGGTCTGTTTGATGCCGTCGATTTCAATGTCCCATTCGAGGCGGATGTTGTCGAGGGTGGTGAAGAAATTTTCATTGAAAATCTTCACTGTGAGGGGGCTTTTGCCATGAAGGGAGGTGTGGATGCTCTGGTATTGGTAGCGGACTTCGTAGGAATGGGGGTGGAAGGACCTGTCGGCTGCGATGACGCCGTTGCAGTTGAAGGAGCCGTAGGAGGGGTCGTCAGGGTTGTAGTCACCGCCGTAGGCGAAGATGTAGTCGGTGCCGGGAGTGTCCTCGACGGGTTTGATGAGGGCCTGGTCGGCGAAGTCCCAGATGAAGCCGCCCTGATAGGTGGGGTATTTGCGGACGAGGTCCCAGTATTCCTTGAGGTTGCCTATGGAGTTGCCCATGGCGTGGGCGTATTCGCATTGGATAAGCGGTCTTGTGTGAGGCGCTTTGAGGTATTTCTCGCAGGAGGAGGGGGACCAGTACATGGGACAGGTGATGTCTGTGTTGCGGTCACCGTTGTTGCCGTGGACGGCTTGTTCGAACTGGACGGGGCGGGTGTTGTCCCAGGCCTTGAGCCAGTCATAGCAGGCCATGAAGTTGTCGCCGTTGCCGGCTTCATTGCCAAGGCTCCAAGTGATGACTGAGGGGTGGTTGAAGTCGCGCCTGGCCATTCTGGAGACGCGGGATAGGTGGGCCTGCTTGTAGTCCTGGCGCATGGCGAGGGTCTTGTCTTTGTCGTAGCCCATGCCGTGGGATTCGATGTTGGCTTCGTCGACGACATAGATGCCGTATTGGTCGCAGAGGTCGTACCAGACGGGGTCGTTGGGGTAGTGGCTGGTGCGGACGGCGTTGATATTGAGCTGCTTGAAGATGCGGATGTCCTGGAGCATCTCTTCGCGGGTGACGACGTAGCCTCCGAAGGGACTGAGTTCGTGGCGGTCAACGCCCTTGATGAGAATGGGCTGGCCGTTGACAAGAAGCTGTGCGTCACGGATTTCCACTGTGCGGAAGCCGAAGGTGATGACAGTGCTCTCGCAGGTGCCTTTGCGGTCGGTCGCTTCGGCGCGGAGGCGGTAGAGATTGGGGGCCTCGGCGCTCCAGAGATCAGGATTGTCTATGTGGACGCCGGCTCGGATGATGACGTTGCCTTCGGGGGTGGTTTCAAGCATTTTGGTGACGGCGGCATCGAAGGTGGCGGCGGTGTCGTTATTATTGTCAATAAGTGTGAAATTGGCTCCGGTGATGCCGGGGGTGACTTCCATTGTGACGGTGAGGTCGCCGTTCATGTCGCCGGAGACGCGGATGTCTTCGATGCGCTTCATTTCGCGGGTGTAGAGGTAGAGGTCACGTGCGAGGCCTGTGAAGCGCCAGAAATCCTGGTCTTCGAGGTAGGTGCCGTCGCTCCAGCGTCTCAGCTCAAGCTCAATGGTGTTGGGACCGGGCTTGACAAAGGAGGTGATGTCGAAGCGCGCCTGGAGTTTGCTGTCCTGGCTGTAACCGGCTTCTTTGCCGTTGATGAAGACTCTGGCATTTTTA
>JAFZPY010000078.1 GCA_017552475.1 Bacteroidales bacterium
GAAGCTCAAGATCCAGCAGAGAGGAGGTTCCGCAGCAGTCTCATCAGCTTCTTCCACATCGTCCTCAAACAGCAGCACATCTGCAAGCGGCAGCATCACCTACACTGTCCGTTCCGGCGATACCCTCACCAAGATAGCCTCCCGCTATCCAGGCGTCTCCGCCAACGATATCATGAAATTCAACGGTATCGGTGAAAAGATTCATCCCGGCATGAAGATCAAAATCCCCACCCGTTAGAAATCCAACATAACCTGCAATTTATGCCCGGTCTTCGTCGAAGTCCGGGCATAAATTTTCATTCTCGCCCGACGCCATCTCTTCTTCCACGACAACACCGCTGACACAGCGCCTCCCCTGCCGTAATAAGCCGGGACGTTGAAACTACCCGGAGCGTCCCTTTCATAGCAGTACACCCGGTCATTCCACTTATCGGCACGATAACCAGTCACCCGAAGCCAGACGCCGAAACTGTCATTTGTTCTCCCGGCCTCCACGTACGACAAAAGTCCCCATTTATCACATCTGACAGCCTCCGTTCTTCCGTCAAACGTCAAAATGCCATTTGACCATACGATATCCGCCCTCAGCCCGGTCTTATTGCGAACATCATAAGTCCTAAGCCTCTCCGTGGCCCTGAAAGCCAGTTTGACTACCTGAGACACCTGCCATTGTCCTGTGATTACCGACTTCCACTGGTTCCTCTTCCCAGGCTTATCAGGTCGCGGAAGAAGCATATACTGAGTCGTCGCGCTGAGTCGCCATTTATCTCTCGTGATAATAATACCGGCGTCCGCCCCATATTCCCCGTTCTTTTTGCCAGAATATCCCGATGGGATAGCTTCAATCATAATTCCTGCAATAATCCGGTCGTACACTTTCTTCCTGACTCCAGCCCTGAAAGCACCGGTTTTGCGCACAGGAGCATACGCACACTCACCAAAGAAACCGGTACCATTGACATTATATCTCACGTCAACAGAAGCCATACACTCGTTCTCGATACAGAATACAGACACCCCGGCCTGACCTCTGCGGCCATACCACGTAAGATTAGCACCGAGATTGGATTTTGCGGCGACAGCAGAAAGCTGCCATCCCCTCCAGGAATAAGTTCCGGCAATGCCCCGCAACGTCCCGCTGCCGGTATAACTCCATGACGGAGACAGCGCTGAAGCCCTTTTCTCAAACGAAGCCGCATCCCTTAGCCCGCTCATCTCAAATCCGCTCCACATTACAAGGCCTTGTCCGAAACGGGCATTGAAATTTCCCAGTATCACCCTCCCCCGCCGCCCTGCCACGTCCGCATACGCTGTCGCCATTGTCGCAGCGACCGACCACATGTCCGTCGTATAACGGACCTTGCCGTCAAGGCCCTTCTTGTCAGAGCCCCGCGCAATAATTTCAGCTTTGCCACGTTTCTTCTTATCAGGCAATGCCCCGATATCGGACACCGGATCAAATGAAACGAACAGCGACAGGGCCTCCGCGACAGTATCATCGAAGCCATCCACCAGAGCAAGTTCCGCTACCGAAAGTATGTCACCATTGTTTTCCCTGTAGTCACAAAGCGTCGCCACCTGATAATTGCTGAACAACCCGCTCGACATCAGTCTGTCGTGGGATGCGCCGTTGATGCCGAGCGGCCTTGACGCCCACGCCTCGAACCGTTCCACAATCGTTTCGTCCAAATCTTCCGCATCTGACACTCCGGTCAATAACATCACGGCGCGGATCACCGATATCACAAGCATTTTCATGCCGGCAATATAGGCATCAAGTCATGTTGTTTCAACCCGGCAAAGAAACATTTATACGTTTCTTTGTTGTTTTAACTGTTTCTTATTTCTCCTGGATTATATATCTCTCGCATAGGGCGCAGACGACTTTGGCGATGAGCCACCCTATCAACAGACCGCTCGCACAACCCACCAGCACGTCTCCGAAATAATGTTTGCCTACCATGATCCGGCTGATGGCCAGAAGCGCTGCCCAGAAATAGCCCCAGAAAGCTAGGGCCTTGTATGTATGGTTCTTGTCCATACGAAAACAGGTCACCAGATATATGGCGACGGCGAAAGAGTTCGCAGAGTGGCCCGAGAAGAAACCAAATAGGCTTTTTGTGCGTGGTTCCAGCCAGTGCAGGCCATGTTGGAGCATCCACGTATCATAGAGAGGCCGCAGTCTCATTACAACGACATCCTTGAAGAAAACCGTGAGCTTGTCAGCTGCGAGAACGACAAGTACCGCCCCGATTATTACGGGAAGGGCTCTTTTCCATCCCAGCCTCACAAAAAGAAAGCACAGTACTATCAGGTATAGCGGATACCAGGTAGTCTTCTCCGAAACGAACATCCAGAACATATCGGAAGGGACGCTATGCAGACTGTTGATGAATAGCGTCAAAAACTGGTCAAGTCTGTGAAGGAAGTCGAATATCATTTGTTAAGCGCTTTCCAAAGCATGTCCTTGAGTTCGTCAAGACCGATTCCGGCTACGGACGATATAAAAATATGAGGAACGCCTTCAGGGAGGCGTTTTTCGATCTCCTTCTTGCGTTTGTCATCGATAAGGTCGCACTTTGTGACCGCAAGGAGGCGGTCCTTGACGAGAAGTTCCGGATTATACATTTCCAGTTCATTGAGAAGGATGTTGTACACCGCCGTGACGTCATCTTCTTCCGTTGAGACCATGAACAGTAGCACGGAGTTGCGCTCGATATGACGCAGGAAACGCAGGCCGATACCCTTGCCCTCGTGCGCACCCTCAATGATTCCGGGTATGTCTGCAATGACAAATGACTGGTCGTCATAGTAGCGCACGATACCGAGATTGGGTTCCAGTGTAGTGAATGCATAGTTGGCAATCTTCGGCTTCGCAGAAGTCACGGAGGCAAGCAGTGTGGATTTACCCGCATTTGGGAATCCTACCAGACCCACGTCGGCCAGCACCTTCAATTCAAGTATAAACCACCCTTCCACCCCCTCTTCGCCCGGCTGGGCGAAACGGGGTGTCTGCTGGGTGGCGGACTTGAAATTGTCGTTTCCCAGGCCTCCGCGGCCGCCCCGGCAAAGGATGAACTCCTGACCGGCCTCCATGATCTCGGTGATCACCTCGCCGGTCTCCGCATCCTTCACGGTCGTCCCGATAGGAACGTCGAGATATACATCCTCGCCGTTTTTGCCCTTACGAAGCGCAGAACCGCCCGGAGCACCGTTCTCAGCCCTCACAATCTTCCTGTATTTCAAATGGATAAGAGTCCAGAACTGCGGATTTGCCCGGAGAATCACATGTCCTCCCCTGCCGCCGTCACCACCGTCCGGTCCGCCCTTCGGCACATACTTCGCCCTGTGCAGATGCGCCGACCCTGCCCCACCGTGTCCCGATGAGCAGAATATCTTCACGTAGTCTATAAAATTGCTTTCCGCCATAACCTTACAAAGTTACGCATTTTTCCTTAATCATCAATTCCGTTTCTCCTTCGTAGTAACCGTTTATCAATGACAGCGACGCCGGGATAGTCTTTAGGATTAAAGGTCACCGTCTGTTCGGAGACACCGAAAGAAATGTCTTGCGTATAAACGTTGACGCCAAACATTTTCGTACTCATGCTGACGAGGCAATATGAGCCCTTGGCTATCACAAGAGTCATATTTTTAGGGACGTCATTATCCTTATTGGTTTTGGACTTCTTGCACTGGAGTTGCCACGTATCCTCCGTCTCTTTCTTAATGATGACATCATATCCTTCAGTGACGTCTTTGAACATCAACGCGTTGAATCTTTCGGAAGTAGACAACAACGAATCCCGTGAGTTCTTAATCTCCAACTCGTTCTTCCTTTCATTGAAACGCCAGCTGGTAACTCCATCCGACCACGACACAATCTTTGTCCCGGCAATCCTGCCTTCCACCCGCATCTTCCTGCCAAGGACATAAAACTTTGTCCGAATCGTACCCAGAACTGGAATCTTGATATCCAAAGACATCGCAAACCCCTCCTCTCCATGTCCCTTCATGACAGTCTCCATGCGTGAGACAATCTCCCTCGGTGTCTGCGCCCACGTCACCGTCACCATCATCCCCAACACCAGAACAAGCATGAATACTTTTTTCATAAAATAAGCACATAAGTTATCAATCATTACAAATATAACACATATCGAAATACATTCACCATGTTGACATCAAAAACTGCCGCGACCTTTCGATAGAGGCTGCGGCAGGAATACATGTTTCTTGCGTCGATATCAGAAAAGAAGGGCGATAGAGGCGCTGATAATGAGACGGTCCCGGTGTTGGGAGGCGAGCAGGTAACCGGTAGAACCGGAAAGGGACAGCGTCGTGTTGTTGAGGCGGCCGGAGAGGGGGTGGGACAGGCCCAACGAGAGTTTGCCGTAGAGGTAGTCTGAGGTGAGGACGGAGATGTCGTGGGGGTACCAGACTGTGGCGGGGATGCCGTCCGGCTGGATTCCGGCGTAGAGATAGGAGCCGGACAGATTGAAGTTGCCGCTGGCGGAGAGGCCGGCGTTAAGCAGGCCCTTGCCGACATGGAACAACCGTTCTGCCATAATCGTCAGAAGGATGTTATCATAGTCAAATGAGGCCTCCGGCACAATGTATTCGTCACGTTTGTCAATCCACTCCGCACGGCCGCCGACCTTCCAAAGGTATGGAGCGCCGGAAAGATTTCCGAAATAACGCTCGTAATCCAACGAGGCCTGAATCGTGGAATAAGTACTTCCGATGGCAGAAGTAACCTCTTCCCACTTGCCTGCCTCAAGACTCCAGACGGAAGTAACCTCCGTGGCGTCTGTTCTCCTGTACGATATGTCGGCAGTAATCTTTGAGGAGACGGGAAGGACACTGATTCTGGCGAAAGCTTCATTCATCATTGTCGAGCCCATGTTGAAGGGCTGGGTAGCGCTCTCGCGGGTAGATGTAGAGTGAAGGCGATAGCCGGCTTCGAGCATCATTTCAAAGGGGCTCTCACGGCTGTACTGGACAGCACCTCCAAACGTATTGGTGCGATAATAAATAGTGGACAGGCCTCCGGAGCCGACCATATCGCGGACATAGTTGCCAAGCCCACGCACGACGAACACTTCCTGTTCTTTGGACACATTGCTGAGTACCGGCACTGTTCTCTCATACTGTCCAGAATACTGGGCAGACAAGCCAAGAGACTGCTCACCAATCTGCCAGATGACTGCAGGATGGATATCTATATTGTATCTGAAGCTCTCGCTTCGGGGGTCGACCTGTTTTGCTGCGATTTTGTCAGCATATCGCATGTACAGGCCGCCATAAATGGAGTTGCCAAGCCTGGTGGCTGCTTTAAACTCCATATCATAGCTCTGACGCTTCCAGTTGCTGACGTTGGGATCGGCCACGCTGAAAACCTGCCTCTCATCGAAGGGATCGTAGAGAATCGTATTGAATGCCGAGCCTTTCTCGGTGATATTGTCATATCTGAAATGTCCCCACAGCCATATCTTACCTACACGCAGGGCTCCCTGCGTATCAAAACCTAGGTCGGCGGACGACTTCCCGCTCTGCATGAGGTGATAACTGCCACTTTCATAGTCGAATCCAAATCCGACTGTATTGAAGTCTGAAAGCGGCTTCAATGACAGACCTGCGGCATTTTCACTTCCGTACCACAGGTTGCGGCCGAGCTGGAAATCAAGTGAGACTTTGCTGTCAATACGGTCCTGAGCTCCCGCCACGGCAGGCAGGAGCATCACGGACGCGATAAAAGAATGTATACGAACCCTTGTCATGTATTCAGATTATTGTGCTGTAGTCCAGGTACTCCATGAAGGACGGCCCACGCCGAAACGGCGGATCTGTTTCTGCTTCACTTCAAGAGAAGCATCCTCGCAGGTGATGAAATCCTGTGTGGAGTTGTTGGTATCCTGAAGGATGAGTCTTCCGTCTTCGTTGGAAAGGACTTTACGGAGGACGCTCTTGCCGCAGTACTGACCCTGGCTGAGTACTTTTCCTGCATCAAGATCCTCAGAAAGCCACTTGGAGATAGTTTCGTTCTGTACAAGATCCACGGCATCAATGATATCTTTCTTGAGCACCTCAAGACCGACGGAAGTCGGATAGTTGGAAGAACGGATGAAGTCGGTGCTGCGGATCGGAGTCTCCTGGTGGAAGAGAATGAATCCCCTGCCGTTGACAGTCAGCCAGAAGTTGTTGGTCGGTTTGGCCACTTCAGCTACAAGGTTCATATTGATGGCATTGCAGTCAGCCTGTCCCTTGGTAGCGTAGTGGTCGCAGAATGTCTCGAAATCAGCCGTGCTCAGGTCAATGGATGTAGAAGCAGTCTCGGTATGGTCCTTTGCATATCCGGCTATAACGAATGCCTCACCGGGCTGGATGGGATAATCGTCGCCGTCGCCGGGAATCTGCCATACGGTCATGGCGCAGAAGGCGTATTTATCGGGATCCTCGATACCGAGATCATATTCGTAGGTCTTGCCGTTCACTTCAGTCCCGGCAGGAATGTAGTTCCAGGCGAAGGTGTTGGGACTCTGTGTCATGGCAAGGCACACGCCGTCGGCATATACTGTCTGGTCGGTGTTGTTGTAGACCTCAAGGTAGAAGTCTTTCATGTAGTTGGCGCCGTTGTCATCCTTGGTGGAATTGTAGTACACTTCCTTGACAAGAAGGGCGGCAGCCTTGGTGGCATTGACCTTGACGCTGCAGGCCACACCCTCGGTGCTCACCTCAACGTTCCTGGCAGTGCCGATATAGTTGTAGGCATATCCGGCGTAGGTGAACTGCGCCTGTACGGTGACGTTGTAGACACCGGTCACAAGCCCCTCCACGGTGACGGTCGTGCCGACAGACTCTTTTTCAATGACAAACTCTGTAGACGTACTGGTGAAAGTCACTTTGTATGACTCCGGGGATGGTGCGCCATCGAGTCCGGATTCATCGATTGTAACATTGGATGACAAATACTTGACAGTTTTATCTTTTTCGCAGGATACCGCTACTATTGCGGCCGCTGCAAGAGCCATTGCGGCTCGGAAAATTTTGTTAAACATATTCGTTTTATTATTTAAGTTTTAATTTGATTTCAAATCCGAAATACATAGGAGTGCCTAGTTCCGTGTAGGAGCCTGTCGATATTTCCGAAGGGTCCAGGGGTCGGAAGTTGAACAGGTTGTTGACATAGAATGAGGCTGTCATGAAATCCCTGATTTCCTTGGAGACGTTCAGGTTGAAAAGCATGAACGCGTGGTGACGTTCCAGGATGAACCTCGTGGCGGAGCGCTGGTCCAGCATGTATCTGTAGTCCGGAGATTCGGCCATTTCGGCGGTAAAGGGGTACACCTGGCCGTCATCGACGGAAATATATTGGGATGGAATCTCGTCATTGTTGTAATTTGACCAGCTCTTGGTGAACATATTGAGCTGACCGGTCAGTGTCACGGCAAGTCCGATGGCGGGGATGTTGTGTGTCATGCGCAGGGTGGTGAGCATCTTTTCGGAAAAGGATTCCTCCATCCTGGGTGCATAGACGGCATAGTGGCTGTTGAGTGTGCTGCCGCCTTTGGAATTGACGTCAAACGTGCATGCGTCCGTGGTATTCATGGTGTGCATCCACGCGCCGTTGAGGTAGAAAGATGTGCGTATTGCGTCGAAGCGGCCCAGATTGAGTTCCCATTCCACGCCCCTGTTGTGAGCGATGCCGGTGTTCATCGGGGTATAGTATGCAAAGAACTTGTGTGAGTCGGTGACGAGGGTGAGGACGGGATTGCCTTCGGCGTCGTGTCCGCTCACGGAATAGTAGCGGTAGGGAGCCCAGACTATGGTGTTGAAGTCCATCCTGTTCTGGTAGCCGTTGTTCATCATCTCGTCATAGTATGTGACGGAGAGTTTGTAACGGCCGGCAAGCGTCAGATCCAGGCCAAGCTCGGCTTTGCGGTTGCGGGCAATCTCAAGGTCGGGATTTTCAGTGTTGTAGATATAGGTAGTGGCAAGGACAATCCTGTCAGCCGGATCGGAAGCAAGCTGGTTGTTGAGGTTGCTCTGATCGTAGTAGACATTGTTGGGATAGAGGTATGACGATGTCGGTGCTTTGGCCGTCACTCCCCATCCGCCGCGGAGGGCCAGGATACCGGGAAGGAGCTCAACTGAACCGTTGGCGCGGGGCGAAAGTGCCTGGAGGCCGTTGACTCGGTCGTAACGAACGCCAAGGGTCAGGAACAGCTGGCGCCCGAGAAGCTGCGTCTTGAGTGTGTTTTCGCCGAACAGGCCGGTCTGGTTGACAAACGGGATGTCATAAAGGGGACGCGAACGGTAGCCGGACTCGGGGTTGGTGCTTCTGTAGGGAGGAACGCCTTCCGGGAAGACGAGGCCATCGCCGAGATTGCCGTCAGACTTGAAGTCAGCTCCGAGAAGGATTTTTTCGCTGGTATTGCCCCAGGATTTGTAGAGATTGGCGGTCAGCTTGGCGTATGTATTGAGTTCCTTGGCGTAGAAGTCATAGTGGGAGTCATAGCTGTTGGGCATAAAGATGGCGTAGTCGCCGGTCTGGGAGGCGCCAAAGGATGTCACCTCGTTGCCATCGGCGTCGTAGAGGTGCCGGCCGGCGATGTTGGACACCGTGGTGCCGGAGGTCATGTTGGTGGAATAGATGGAGTTGGCGCTCTGGGCGAGCTGGTCTTTGAACGATTCCTTGTAGGTGAAGGAGTTGGAGAGGTCGTAGCGTATGGTCTTGAGCCATCCGCGATTGACGCTCCATGTGCCGTTGGCGGACATGCGGTAGCCGACGTTGGTGCCGCCTGAGGACGTGTGGGAGCTGGCGTCGTCGGGGTTGTTGTTGCGTGTGTCACGTCCGAATTTGAGGTCAAGGCTGGTGGAGTTGTTCAGGCTGCCGAAGCGTTTCGTCCACATTGTCTTGAAATTGAAGCGCTGGTAGAAAGCGTAGGCTTCGGTGGTCTTGGCATTGCTGTAGGCATAATCTCCGCTGAGGTGCATATCGCCGGACTTGCGGCCGAGACGGAAGCCTCTTGACGCCGATGCCTGGAATATTTTCGGGTCTGTCTTGATCCTGATGGTGAGAGGTTCGACGCCGGCCTTGGAGTTGATGATAACGGCGCCTGACGTGAGGTCGCCGTACTGGACGGAGGGGATGCCGCGGATGACTTCGACTGATTCGATGTTGTCGGTGGAGAGCTGGCGGACATCCACACCGGAGTTGGGAAGGGCCCCGGCATAGGAAGCAGCAGATCCGGCGACTGTGGTGAATGAGCCCGTCATGGCGGCTGTTATGCCCTCCATGTTGGCATTGTTGGACAAGGGAGAGCCGTCGACGATGATGGCCGTGCCGAGGCTGTTCATGGCCGTAGCATCAGCACTGCGCAGGCTGATTGTCTGAGTGGATGAGAGGTTGGGGTTGGAGAACGCGACGCCCGGGAGAAGTTGCATGATGTCTCCGAGGGAACTGGTCTGGGAGTGGTCTATCGCCTGGCGGGAGATCAGGGAGGCTGTGGCATCGCCGGCCTTGCTGGCCTGTGCGACCACGGTCACTTCTTTCAGGCGGAAGTTGCTTTCCTGCAGGACAAAATCCAGACGTTGCTCACCACGGACGGTCAGCGTCGTATCAATGGTCTCATAACCTATCATCTGCACCTGTACCTCAAAGCTGCCGGGGTCAATGCCGGGGATTGAGTATTTGCCTTCTTTGTCAGAAGTCGCATATTGTCCGGAGTTGCGAAGCATGACGACAGCATAATCTACGGGGATCAGCTTGCCATTTTCAATAACGGAGACGGTGCCGTACAAACGCCCTCCCGCCCTGTTCTGGGCGGACGCAATCATGCATGGAAGCAGAAGGGAAAGGGCAAACAGTATTTTAACGAAGGCAGTACGCATTATCTTCCAGACGGGCTATGGTTCTTGTTATTTCATCTTTCACTTCAGGATCAGTCTCATGTTCCAGCAGGCGCTTGCAAGCGTTATAGATGTCGTCCCGCTTGACAGAAAGCACATACCATCCCAGGGCTTCAGCTGTTTTCAGCCTTAAATCCTTATCCATTGAAGTATCGCCTAGCAGCTCCAGCATGGCATCTGCCGCGGCCGGATTGCATTTGTTACGCTGGGTATTGACTGCAAAGCCACGGTCCTTGACAGAGAGAGAGCTGTCGCCGATCTCTTTGGCATCCTTTGTATCACGTGCATTGCCCAATCCTACTGACAGATTTGACCTGACGCGGGCAGTAATGAGAGGATCCTGCAATACATCTTCGGCAGCGGAGAGCAGCTCCGGATCGGCGCAGGGCCCAACATATCGCGCGGACATGCGACGCACAAGCTCATAAGAGTCTGTCAAGCCAATACGAAGGGCTGTGACAAGTGTGGTATAGTCCTTCGGATTACGGATAATGCTCATAAGGACTTCCATTCGGACGTTCATCCTCGAGTCGGACTTAAGCGATGAAAGAATCTTGTCATTGCCCAGCGCTCCATGCCTATATAAATACTTGATGGCAAAACCGCATACTGAAGGGTCAGCATCAGCAAGCATCTTGCGGGCAGTCTTCTCAGAAGGGAATGCAACCGCAAGGTCATAAGACGGGCCGATATGCTTAAATATATATGTAGGATCTCCGAAAAGGTGCGATTCAAGCGTCTGTATCTGTTTAATCCAGTTGCCGATGCAGACGCCATGGTCCAGAAGGCCGATAAGTTCGTTTTTCCAGTGGTCCTGAATGATATTGACACTGTTGGCAGTCACCGCAATGGTGCTGCTTCCATGTCCGAAAGCATAGCGGGCCGCAACATAGTCATCATGCAGGAACGCCCCGTTGAAGCATGCATCAAGCATGATCAGGCGTGCTCCGGAACGGAATCCGTTAAGATCGTCAAGAACAATATCCACGGATGCGGACAGGAGCGAATCCCTGGCAATCTGCCCGGGGTCATCCCATCCTGCAAGCCAGGACTCCGGGACATCATACGATGCCATCAGCTCAGAGCGAGTCTTTTCCTGATCTTTGGATGAGCGCATCTTGCTGCGAAGAAAGCCTTTCAAGTAAGCCGCATGCTGCGCAGGCATATATGTATAAGGTTCTTTGCTGATGTACTGTGCATCAACTCCGCCATGAGTATGCAGATGTGCAATATCAATATCCCCTGAAGCGAGAATCCTCTGAAGACGGTCACGGACAAACTTGTCTTCATCAAAATTAATATAGTCCACCCGGCCTGAATTATCGGCAAATCCGAACATCTCCGTATATGCCTTGTTTTCGTCTATACGGGCGTTGAAGCTTTCTGAGCTGTTGCCGTGTCCACCGAAATGGAACACCCTGTCAATCACTTCAGAGCCACGATGCTGTGCTGCAGCCCTGTCAAGGAATTCGGAAACCAAGTCGGCAAAACTATGGTCAGGATCTGTCACGGCGGGTTTGATTCGTGCGGTATATATGTCACATTCAACGCGCTGGGCTCCTTTGGGTGATAAATCATAATACCACAGCTGTCCTTCATGGTCAATAGGCTCGAACTCGAGCGAAAAGTCGTCATAGAAACGGTCGGAAGGAATCGACGACTTGTCGCGACGGGCTGCCGGATTCATTTTGAATGCAGTCGCAAGATGATGTGCACGCCTGATCATCGGCACAGGGATATCGCCTATCAGGACTGCTCCTTCGAGACGGGCATTCTGATGCAGATACTTCAGGGTATCGCGGATAACCGCGGGATCGACATCGACGGGCAGACTGATCAACTTCACATCCTTTCCATCTCCACGTATAGCTGAGGAATATGCGTCCAGGGAGTTTCTGACCGATACTTCCGTAACCTCATCAATAACAAGGGCTACAGAAGATCTTAAATCTTTCGCAAAAGAGACGACAGAGATTAACAAAGTCGTCAAAAGAGAGAGCAACCTTAGAGTCTTCATAGTAAACACAGTAATAGCTGCCACAAAAATATGAAAAGCAGCTGCAACTTGCAATACCTAAAAGTAGTGATATGGAGGGGTACAAAAAAATAAGCCCGCAGAATGATTCCTGCGGGCTTTTGAAGTGGTGTCGGGAGGAGTTGAACCGCCGACACATGGATTTTCAGTCCATTGCTCTACCACCTGAGCTACGACACCAGTTCGTTGTTTGGGATTACAAAGGTAGGCATTTTTTCCGAGCTTGCAAATTTTTTTAAGAAGATTTTTCAAAAATTTTACCATGCCCCTAAAACCCCCTTTCAGCCTTTCCCATTTGGAATATTATATGTAACTTTGTGGGATAAACTAGTTCTGATATGGACAAAGTCACACTTCACGACAAGACATTCAAGACGTACATTCCATACGCCCGTTTGGAGAAGGCTATTGACGAAGTCGCCGCCCGAATAAACCACGATTTCGAAGGTTCCACCGACATTCCGGTACTTCTCTGCGTACTCAACGGTTCCATCATGTTCACCGCCGAGCTTATGAAGCGGCTGACATTCCAATGCCAGATCGTCTGCACCAAGCTCTCTTCCTATGAAGGAACATCCTCCACAGGCAAGGTCAACGTAAGCATGGGCCTGACCGCAGACATCACCGGACGCAGGGTCATCATAGTCGAAGATATTGTAGACACCGGCACCACCATCGTTGAGCTCAAAAAGCTTCTCAAAGAGCACGGTGCAGCCGAAAGCTACGTCTGCACCATGATTTTCAAGAAAGACGCTTACAAGCAGAGCGAAAAGCTCGACTATGTCGCCATGCCCATAGAAAACAAATTCATAGTGGGCTTTGGTCTTGACTACGATGAACTCGGGCGCAACCTCAAGGACATCTACATTCTGGACGAATAAATCTTTAACAACATGAAATACTACATTCTTTTCGGCCCTCCGGGAGCAGGTAAAGGCACCCAGGCCAGCGCAATGGTAGAGAAATACAACCTCTGCCACCTCTCAACAGGCGAACTCCTCCGCAGCGAAATCGCCGCAGGCACAGAACTCGGCCTCAAGGCCAAATCCCTCATCGAAGCAGGTTCTCTCGTTCCTGACGAAGTAGTGGAAGGCATGATTGAAGCCAAATTCCGCAGCACCACAGGCGTGGACGGATTCCTTCTTGACGGTTTCCCCCGCACCATCGCTCAGGCTGAGGCCCTCGATGCCATGCTCGCCAAGTCTTCAGAGAAAGTCACAGCCGTGGTATCAATCATGATTCCCGACGCCATGATCATGGAGCGCATCAAGCACCGCGCCGCAATCGAAGGCCGCGCCGACGACGCCAAGGAAGAAGTCGTTGCCAACCGCATCAAGACCTACCATGAC
>JAFZPY010000079.1 GCA_017552475.1 Bacteroidales bacterium
CGTTGGGCTGACCTTCTTCACGGATACCGAAAGGGCCGTCGGCATAGTTCATGTCGGCAATACCGAGGCGCTCGACACCGGCGGAAGACATATTCGTCTTGGAATGAAGCATGTTCACTTTCTCTTCGAGGGTCATCTGGGCGATGAGCTTGTCGATCCTGGCGTCATTCACCGTGAGACGGTCCTGCGGAGAGACGTGATTAGTGCAGGCTGCTGCCATGCAGAGCATGGCAGCAGCGAAAAAAGAATGATTGCTAAATGTAGTCATTTGCTATTTAAAGATAAGTGGTACAAACTCTGATAGATAGATGCGCCAGTTCTTCCAAATGTGACCGCCTTCGGTCTCCATGAAGGTGTATTTGAAGCCGTTGTCGTCAAGTTTCTTCTTGAAGTCGAGATTGGCCTGCCAAAGGAAGTCGGTGTTGCCGCAGCCTATCCAGAGGAGAGATGGCTTGCCGGCGAAGTATTTGGCGAGCTTCTTGTCAAAGTCCTGATAAATCTTGCTTACGGAAGGATCGTTGACACCAATGGCCGCACTGAACATACCGGAATATCCGAACATGTCCGGATAATTGAGGCTCAGGTACAGGGTGTGGAATCCGCCCATAGAGAGACCGCAGACAGCGCGGTTCTGTTTGCCGGAAAGGGTGCGGTAGCGGCTGTCGATGAACTTGACGATTTCAGGAAATGCTGTCTCGAAAGTGCCTTCCATGGTCTGGGGAAGAGACATGGTGGGGCGAACGTAGCCTGTGGAGTTTTCACCGGGAGCGGCCTCCTGGGAGATGTTGCCGTTGGTGAAGACCACGATCATGGGCTTGGCCTCGCCGCGTGCGATGAGATTGTCAAGGATCTGGGTGGCGCGGCCCTGGGTGACCCAGGCATCCTCGTCTCCGCCGATGCCGTGAAGCACGTAGAGAACGGGATATTTTGCCTTGGACGTCTCGTATCCGGCAGGGGTATAGACTGTCAGGCGACGGTCAAAGCCAGCCGTGGCGCTATTGTACCATACCTTGGATACTGTTCCGTGGGGTACGCGATGGATAGCGTAAAGATCGCTGCGCTCGCCTTCGGCGGGAACGAGGAGCACGCTTGTAAGCGAAGCTACGTCGCGGTTGACCCACATGTTATGAGGGTCAATGACGGTGTTGCCGTCCACGCGGAAGGTGTAGTTGTAAAGGTCGGGAGCCACTACGAAAGGCGTGGTGTATTCCCACACACCGCCTTTGCCTTCCTTCAGTTCGCCGACGCCTGGGGCGTCGTAGCTTATCTTCTGGCCGTTGAACTCGACCTCGACTTTCTGTGCAGGCATGAAGTCACCTGTCACTTCGACCTTCACGGCCTTGGGAGCCTGATAGCGGAAGGTGACTGTACCGTCTTCATTGATCACGGGAGACTCCACTCCAGGACCTCCGTAAAGAGCCTGCTGTGCTCCGGCGGTAAGGCCGGCGCACAGGGCTGCTGCAAGTATCAGAGCAAATCTCTTCATGTTTATTCTGACCATTTGTATTCCTCTATCTTGCTGAAGTCATTGTTGGCCTTGTAGATAGCGGAGAAGTTGTAGAGTGAGTTGCCGTTGTATCCGTTGCCGCCGGCCTGGGCTGCGATGCGGAAGTAGCGGTCCTGGTTGTATTTGAACAGTTCCTTGTTGGGGCCGTTGGGGTCGCAGTCGATTTCGAGGGTAACCTCTTCACCAGGCTGGGCCGCGGGGGTCGTCACGAGCGAATAGGTTGTCATGTCGAACGTGTAGCCCTGAGTCTTCCTGGCGGCAGGATTCTGGTCGTAGTTGACGAGGTTGAAGTAGTTGCCTCCGACGAAGAGCTGGGTATTGCCGCAGAAGAGGATGTTCTGGATCTCGTTGGCCTTGGTGGCGTCGCCGAGAGTCACAGCTACGGTTACGCGAAGTTTCTTGGCTACGGCATCGTAGTCGAATTCAGGAGTGCCGACGCGGCAGAAGGGAATGGTCCTGAGGTCTACGTTGTTGGAGCCTTTCCTTGCGGTGAAAGTATTGTCTTCCGGCTCATAGCAAGGGAGTTCGCGCATGAAGTAGCGATAGTCGCCGGCGAAGATGAGGTTGTTGCGGTAACGTCCGTCAAAGCGGATGTACCAGCGCTGGTCGTCATATACCTCGTTGCCTTCCTTGTCCTTCCAGCCAAGCTCGTTGACAATGATTGCGCCTTTGGAGACGGTGATGGTGGGGAAGGTCCAGGTAGACCAGTCTACGTTGGCCCAGTCAATCTCGGAGGAGTAGGTGGCCTCGATACCGATGAGGTCGCCTGTCTCCGCATCCAGGAGCTTGCCTGCGATCTGGGCGTTGGGGCCGTCAAAGTTGTCCAGCTTGAACATGTCGCATGATGCGGCAGCGGCTACGGTCAGGACGACGGCTATTGTATTTAGTATCTTTTTCATTGTTCAAATGATTATTTGTTGTTGGGCTCGATCCTGTTGTTGATGTAGTTGGGGATCTGCGTGTAGTAGTCCTCGGCGTTGACCTGGAGGGTGCCGTTGTAGTTCTTGAAGGCCGGGGTGGCGCTGTAAGGGAGGGAGCGGAGGAATATCCACTGAGCCTCGGCGCCGGAGAGGTCAACCATGGGGATGAGCGTGAGTTTGTGTCCGAGCGAGCCTTCTTCTACGGTTGCTGCGTAGTTGGGGTTGTAGAAGGCGCGGCGGCGGTGGAGGACATTGGTCCATTTGTTCTCGAAGGGGAACTCCACTTTCCATTCATGCAGGACGTTATCGAGGGTGAGGTCTACGTTGTCCTTGAAGCCGGCGCGGTGGCGGATGTCATTGAGGTATTGTTTTGCCTTGGCGGCATCGCCTTGTCCGCTTTCAATGACTGCCTCCGCATAAGTGAGGAGCACCTCGGCATAGCGGATGTCGTAGTAGGGGGTCTGGGTGTTCTCGTTGTCATCCTTCTGGTCGAGGGACTTGCGGGGAGTGAAGCAGTAGAAGGAGCGATTGTTGGAGTTGACGTCTACTTTGAGCTTGTAGAAGGCCGAGTTGTCTTCATTGGCTCCGCCGTAGGGGTAGTAGGTGACGCCGTTTTTGGTAACACCGGTATTCTCTGCGGGATAGACGGATACCGAGCCGTCGGGCATTACCATACCTCCTTCCATGTAGACCGTGCCGCCGCGGAAGGTGGTGCCGGGATAGATCACCCAGGCCTGGAAGCGGGCATCCTTGAGCAGGAACGGCTCCTGGACGGAGGCGTAGTGCTTGTAGTCAGCCACTTTGGCGGCAGTCATCTCTGTCTCAGGCTGGGTGAAGTAGAGGTCTTCGTTGCCATCGACAAGGGTCTGGATCTTGCGGCCTGCACGGGTGCGTGCCGTCGCATCGGAGTAGTAGTCATACTCGTCGGCGAGGTTGAGGGTGACAGCGTAGGAAGCTGTACCGGTGCCTGTGTAGCCGGAGGTGAACTGGTTGGGTGCCCAGGTATGGGTATTGTTGCCGGTATTGGCGTCGCCGGTCTTGTAGGAGCGTCCGAAGAGGCCTTCCTCGGCATGCCAGTTCTGGAAGAGTTCTGTGAGATTGGAAATCGCAGTGGCGATGTCTGTGGGAGCTGTACCTCCGTAAAGGGAGAAACGGCCGGAATTGATGATCTCCTCAGAAGCGGCTATAGCCTGGGTGTAGTATGCGTCAGCGTAGGAAGCTTCCATGTATGTGAGCTTCTTCTTGACGGCATCGTAGGTGTTGTTGATGGGAGCGCGATTCCAGTATTTGCTCTCGGAAGCGGCCCAGAGGGCGGCACGTGCTTTCATTGCGAGGGCGGTATATCTGGTGGCGCGCATCTCCTGTGTCTGCTGCTCGGGAAGGAGGTCGGCGGCTTCCTGGAACTGTTCGAGTACCCAGTCCCAGGTGTCTTTTTCCGTTGAACGTGGAATATAGAGGCCGATATTGTCCTGACCGTCATATTTATCATCGAGAGACTCGGTCACGATAGGGATACCGCCGTGGGTACGGACGTTGCCGAAGTAGTAGCAGGCACGAATGAAGAGACCCTCGCCCTTGTAGGCTTTCATGGCGGCCTCGTCAAAGAGGTTGTCGTTGTAGCAAGCGTCTACAGCTTCGAGGAATTTGTTGACTGAGCGTACGCTGCCATATCCCCAGAAGCCCTGGACGGTGCTTTTGTATTCGGGAATGTCACGGGCAGGGTTGCCGAACATCTGGTATTTGTCGTTGTCGGAAAGGCTCTCGCCGGGAAGGGCGGAATAGAGATCGGCCAGCAGGGCCAGAAGACCGTTTTCGGAGCTAAGCAGGTCCTCGGCAGCCACTTTGCTCAGGTCACCCTCCATTGAGTCGAAGAACTTGTCGCACGACATCATTCCAAGGGAGAGTCCGGCAAACAGGATATATTTGAAAATCTTTTTCATGGACTTGCAGTATTAGAAGTTGAGATTGAAACCGAAGCTGAAGGTCTTGTTCAGCGGATACATACCACCGGCAGTGCCGTTGTCATTTGCCTCAGGATCCACATATTTGAGGGTCTTGCTGCAAAGAGTCAGGAGGTTGCCGCCGTTGAAGAATACGCGGGCGCTCTTGATGCCAGCCATCTGGAGGGCCTTGGGCGAGAAGCGGTAGCCGAGTTCGATAGTCTTGAGACGGAGGTATGAAGCATTGGCGTAGTTGTAAGGCTGGTTAACCGTGTAGGTAGCATTGTGAGATGCGCCTGACTGAGCTACGCGGGCAAGTGCGGGCCAGTATCCTTCAATCCACTGCGTTTCGGGGTCCCAGGGGTCTGCGCCTTCCACAGCGACACGATAAGAATCAGTGTACTGGCTGGGCAGATAGTTGAGTTTGCCGAATCCGGCATAGCCGCTGAGGCTGTAGCCCTTATATTTGAGGGCGGCGCCGTTGAAGATGAGGGCGAAGTCGAAGTTCTTGTAGCTACCGCTGATGTTGAGGCCGAACTGAAGCGGTGGCATGCTGCTTCCCCAGGTGTAGTATACGTCTTCACCTGTGATGTAGCCGTCGCCGTTGCGGTCAACGAGCTGGTACATACCGGGCACAATTGCGCGGTTGCCATCGGAAGAGCCGTCCATGGTGTAGAGGACTTCACTTCCCGTAGCGTCGGCGATAGAGGTGAATCGCTGGCCGTTCCAGTGATAGGTACTGCCGCCGAAGTAGCCGTTCCAGCGGTTGAGGGAGCAGTTCTTCCAGTAATCCATCGAGGAGGTGTATACTCTGCTGTTCTCGCTTTCCATGTACGTGCTGCGTGAGCGGGTGAATGTGGCCGTACCCTGGACACGGTAAGAGAAGTTACCGATGCTGTTGCGATGGTAGAGGGTGAGTTCAAGACCCTGGTTCTCGCTGCAGTTGAGGTTTTCGTAAGGGATGGATACGGCGTAGAAGTCAGGCAGTGAGGTATTGCGCTGGGCTGCCGTGCCGATCATTTCGCGTTTGAACCAGTCGAATGTACCACCGAACTTGCCCTGCCAGAGCTCCCAGTCGATACCGAAGTCCATCATGCGGACATCCGCCCATGTGAGTATGGTGTTGGCGACTGAGCTGTTGGCATAACCGGTCGTAGTGGCGCCGTCGGTGAATACCCATGAGCCGCTGGCGGTGTAGCCGTTGATATAGGCGTAAGGGTTGCCCTGTACGGAGCCGGTGCGGCCGTCGGACCAGCGGAATTTGAGGTTATTCACGAAAGGAAGGAGGTTCTTGAAGAATTTCTCTTCAGAAGCACGCCATCCGAGTGAGTATGAGGGGAAGAAGCCCCAACGCTTTCCGGGAGCGAACTGGTAGTTGCCGTCATAGCGGCCCATCAGTTCGACGAGGTATTTGCCCTGATAGTCATAGTTGATACGTCCGATGTAGCCGGCGGTGCGCTGTGATGAGCGGGTACCGGAGTTGTCGGAGCGGGACTTGAGGCCCTGGTTGATGATATCGTGGGTGTAGAGGTATTGGTTCTTGGTAGGACCGTAGTAGCGGGAGCCGTTGATGCTGGCATTGAGCACGTCAGTGAGCTCGGCACCGATCATTGCGGATACGTTGTGTTTGCCGAAACGCTGGTCATAGAGGGCCTGGACGCGGCCGTAGAGACGGGTGTTGTCGTTCCAGAGCTCGGAATACTGGGTCTCTGCGCGGGTGAGCATCGCCTGAGTGGCGGTGTCGGTCTCATAATCGTAGAGCTGCAGCTTCTTCACGAGGGTGCGCTGTTTGGTGCGGGCGAAATCGTATGCGCCGGATGCCTGGAAGCGGAGACCCTTGAGGAAAGGGGCCGTATAGTTGAGGTCAACGGTGTTGTTGAAGTCTTTGCTGTCGGTTTTGGTGTAACCCATTGCGTCAGCGTCAAGAAGTGCGACAGGGTTCATCTGTTCCTCCACGTTGGAGTAGTGCAGGGGGTTGTCCTTGGTGCGTACGCCCACTGTCGGGTCGGAGGCAAGGATATAGTAGAAGATGTTCCAGTCCATGTCGTAGTCACCCATGCCGAGATTGTTGCTCTGGCGGAAGGTGGTGCTGTAGCGGAGGTTCAGATCATTGGTCAGCTTGATGTTCATGCTGCCGGTGAAGTTGTAACGCTTGTAGCCATAGTTGCTGGCTTTGAGGATAGGGCTGTCGTCAGCATAGCCGGCGCCGAAGTAGTAGTTGATGGCTTCGGTACCGCCCTGGAGGGAGACGTTGTACTGCTGGTTGAAAGCGAAGTTCTTGTAGGTCTCCTTGTACCAGTCGGTGTAGACGTAGTTGGGGTCGCCTGACTCATAGCCTGCTATCTGCTCGGCGGAGAAGCGGTGGTCCATCTTGGAGACATCGGACATGGCGTTTTCCCATTTCATGAATGAGACCCAGTCTTCGACGTCGCGGGGGAATACGGGAGATGCCATCTGGAAGTTGGCAGAGAAGTTGACGGAAGGTTTCTTGACCTGTCCTTTCTTGGTAGTGATCAGAATGACACCGTTCTGGGCACCGAGTCCATAGATAGTGGCAGAGGCATCCTTAAGGACGGAAATACTCTCAATATCGTCAGGATTGAGTTCCTGAAGGACGGAGATATCGGTATAGGTCTCAAGCTGGGTAGGGTCCTGGTTCCATGTGGTAGCCTTGCGGGTACGAGTGGTGGAACGGACGACGCCGTCCACGACAACCATAGGTGTACCGAAACCGCGGAGGCTCAGGTCTGATGCGAATGCACCAGGTTTGCCGTTGTTCTGGGTCACCTGAAGTCCGGGAATTTTGCCCTGAAGGGCTGCCACGCCGTCAGCGGTCTTGGTGGCGGCGATTTCATCGGCACGCACCTGTGTGATGGCGCTGGTCACGGACTCTTTCTTCTGGACACCATAGCCGACGACCACTGTCTCGTTGAGCATCTCAGAATCTTCCAGCAGGATGACATTCATCTTGGAAGATGTGGCTTTAAGTGTGCGGGTCTCAAATCCGATGGATGAGATTTCAATGACTGAGCCCTCGGGAACGGTGATTGAGAAGTTGCCTTCAAAATCAGTGGAGACTCCGTTGGTTGTGCCTTTCTGGAGCACTGAGACTCCTACGAGGGGCTCCTTTTCTGCATCAGTGACCGTTCCGGTCACGGTGATGTTGCTTTGAGCGAACAGAGCCGCTGCGCCGAGGACGAACCCCAGCGCAATGGCAGCTGCGCGCATGAGCATTTTGCTTTTTCTCATGTTGTTTTATTGGTTATTTAGTTGGTATTAGAAGCTACTTGAAGAGCTTGGGAGCGAAGGTGTTCAGGTAGAGGCGCCAGTTGGCCCATACGTGACCGCCCTCGGATACGAAGTATTCGTGTTTGAGGCCCTGCTCGTCGAGTTTGGCATGCATTTCCTCAGCTCCTTTGAATAGGAAGTCGGTATTGCCGCAAGCGAGGAAATAGAGTTTTACGCCTGCCTTCTTGAGGGCTGCGATCTGCTCGGGTGTTGCGCTTCCGGCAGCTGAGAGAGGGCAGATGTAGTCGAAGAGTTCAGGATAGAGGATGCTGGCAGAGATGGTGTGGCCGCCGCCCATTGAGAGACCTGCGATAGCGCGGGATGCAGGGTTTGAGACTGCGCGGAAATTCTTCTCGATGAAAGGAACAATCTCTGTGCAGAGGCTCTTGACATAGGAATCGCGGTTCTCGGGAGCACGCCAGTCGAGGGCTTTCTCAGGGATGTTGAGGGTGCGGGCTGCTGCCTGTCCGGGGTTGCCGTTGGGCATTACCACAATCATAGGCTCGGCGAGGCCCTTCTCGATGAGGTTGTCAAGGATCTGAGCTGCGCGGCCCATTGAGGTCCAGGCCTCCTCGTCACCGCCTGCTCCATGAAGGAGATAGAGGACGGGATATTTCTTCCTGGGATTGTTCTCGTAGCCGTAAGGAGTGTAGACGGTGAGCCTGCGGTCCATGCCGAGGATGTTGCTGTGATACCAGGGGTGGCTCACTGTACCGTGTTTACCTGCCTCAACATAGTTCTCGGTGCGCTCGCCGGGGACGATGAGCATAGGAAGGTAGCGTGTACCGTCGCGCTGCACGAGTACATTCTGAGGATCGTTGACAGAAACTCCGTCAACTACGAAATTATAGGTATAGATTTCAGGTGAAGGAAGAGGGAGCTTTACTTCCCACACGTTGTTTTCGCCACGACGCATATCGATGGTGCCTGTCCAGGGATTCTCCATCCATGAGCCGCTGAGTTTGACTACGGTGGCATAGTCTGCCTTGAGGCGGAATGTCACGCTGTCGTTTTGGATTTCAGGGGAAACTATGGGTTTCTGTCCCCAGAAAGCGAAATTGGTAAGTTCCTGTGCATTGAGGGTGCCGGCAATGGCCAGCGCCAGGGAAATGATTGAAAGGAAACGTTTCATTGTTAATTAATTATTGATGTGTGATTCAATGTTGATTGTCATGTTGGCGGGATAAGGAGCCCATTCGGGCATGCCCTCGGCGGATGGAACTCCGGTGCAGGCGAAACTGGTCCACAAGCGGCTCACGCGATGTCCGAGCTCGATGGCATCCTCTCCCCCGCCGGTGAACGTACGGTGAAGCAGGACGTTGTCGAAGACAAACGGAATATCTAGACAATGTGTGCAGCCGAGCACGCCGTCGAGGACCGGAGAAGCCCAGTCAAAGCGATATAGATACACGGGAGCACACCCGGCGGCGCTGCGGTCGGCTGCCTGTTTTAGCGCAAGGGGGCGGAAAATGGGATCTTCCTGACCAGGAGTAAATTCATTGTAAACCGTACCTATAACAATAGGGACATCTTTTGACAATGCCAGCGCATCGGGAGTGGAAGGCTGCGCGGGTATCACGTCACCATCCACGACGGGTACCTGGCCGAAAAGTATCTGGTCGAGGAAGTTCTCGGGAAGTTGACCGTCCTGGCGGGCTTCTTCGCGGACTGACTCTATGGCCTTGTTGTAGGCTGCAAGAAGCTCTTCATACGGGATATCAGCAAGTTTGTCAATCTGCGACGGCTTGAGGCCGAGATTTTCCACGGTAGCCGCTCCGATGCGACGGGAGTGATGCGGAGTGAGAAGGTTGGTGATGGAACCGCTCTGGACGATTGCTTTGTGGAAGAGTCCTTTGGCCGAAGGCATTGCCATAAGAGTGGAGACTTTGCCGCCGCCACCGCTCTGGCCGAAGATAGTCACATTGGAAGGGTCGCCGCCGAAGCTGGAAATATTGGCTTTGACCCACTCCAATGCTTTCACAATATCCATCACACCCACATTACCACTATATGCATACTTAGCACCATAAGCGCTCAGATCGAGAAAGCCCAATACATTGAGCCTGTGATTAAGGGTAACCACCACGACACCGTGATCACGGGCGAGATTGGAGCCGTCATAGGAGATCAGTTCCTGACCGCTTCCGGCACGAAATCCGCCACCGTGAAGCCATACCATGACCGGCATTTTCGCATCAGCCTTGATGGAAGAAGTCCAGACGTTTACCCTGAGGCAGTCCTCGTCTGGAAAGCCGTCATCCCAATGCATGGAGAAAGCTTGTGCGTCCGAGTACCAGCCCATGCGCCTGTCCTGCGGGCAGGTAGGACCATAGGCACGGCTGGAACGCACCTCTTTCCATGGCTGGGGATCCCTGGCGGGCATGAAACGCTCCGCCACACCGTAGGGAATACCTTTATAAATATATACGCCGTCATCGATGTAACCGGCGACCGGACCGGACTGCGTAGGCACGGTCGTCACCTTAGCCGAAGTCTCAAGAGAGGAAAGCGGCTGCGGGCAGCGGCGTGAAGACGGCTGTGTGCAGGATACAAGGACGGGAATAAACGTGCAAAGTGCTAAAAGTTGTTTCAGTGTCATCTTTTCAATTTTTGCGGATACAAAAATGAGAATAATTCTCCGCAAACTATTTTCGGATATTTCAAATCCTTGCACGTATGTACATCGAAGGCTGCGATAATTGTTCAAAAATCTTTCCATATGTTCAAAACCCTTTTGACATACAACGGAAAGCACTATATTTGCTCCATGAAAATAAGACTGATAACCTTTCTTGCACCACTTATCCTGGCTGCTTGCAATACTACATTCACATCTATTCCGGAAGACGGCAGCGTAATCGTACAGCCCCGCCTGTCCAACCTTAAAATCAACGACTTCACCCAGGACAAAGACGGCCACATCTGGATTGCAACCGGACGCGGCCTCAACAAATACACCGGAGCCGAATACTTCCAATACTACTCCACCGACGATACCCTCGGCCTGCCGGACAACCAGATCAGCGCCATCCACGCAGCCCACGACGGGCATCTATGGATCGCCACGGTCGGCGGTGTCGCTGTACGCACAAGCCAGGACTCATTCCGCCGAATCCCTGTCCCCGGATATGCCCCCAACATGAGCCAGATCCTTGAGACCGCGGACGGCAAACTCCTGTTCTCCAACACCAACACCCTCTTTATATATAATAAGGAACAAGACTGTCTCTCCCCCGTCATACGCGAATTCAACGCTTTCGGCAATCCCTCAGCCGTCATCAAGGATGAGCGCCTGTGGGTCCTCACCCAAAACGGCTTCGCTCTCTGCAGCTACTCCACACGCGACTTCTCCCTTCAGGAGACCGTGCCGCTACCGATGCAGACATACCACATCTGCAGCGCAGGAAATGACGAACTATGGCTCTCCGGCATGGGCCAGATACGCATCCTTGACACCCGCAGCAGCTCCTGGAAAGAGCTTCCTCCTTCAATCAAGGCAGAAAGCCGCATCATTGGCGGCGACGTCGACATAATGTTTGCCGTTGACAACACCTCCATCCTTCTCAACGTCATCGGCAAAGGCTTCTTCCACTACTCGCGCTCACTCGGGACCGTCTCCTTCCAGGGCGACGCCGACTTTCCCTTTGACGTGCCCGGAGCGGAGGTAAGGACAATTTTCAGGGATCGCAGCGACAACATCTGGTTCGGCACCACCGACCGCGGCTTCCACATCAGCCATCATCAGCACGGCCAGTTCGGCAGCAATAAATTCCTCACCGCCGCCATGAAAGGCAAGAGCGTCACCTCCCTGTGCGTCGACAAATCAGGCGGGCTGTGGATGTGCACCCTCCAGGACGGGCTCTACAGATACGACCTCGCTGCCAGGACGCTCCAACAGGTCCCCATCCGCGAGCTCATCCCGGACTCCGGCGTCGGCTACATACGCACATCCAAAGTCTTCTGCGACTCCGACGGTGATCTCTGGCTCCTCTTTCAGGACAAAGTCAGGGCCATCAGGTGCCAATGGAATGGCCGTCGCCTCATCTCCAAAGACGTTGTCTTCACGGCATCCCCCCTGTCAATCACCGAGGACGACCGTGGCGCCATCTGGCTCGGCGACTTCGGCGGCAACCTGGTACGCTTCGACAAACGCGACAAATCCCGCCAGGATCTGTCCCTCTCCAACCAGATAGGCTGGACCGTCATCAATGACCTCATCATGAAAGATCCCGGCCGGCTGATTGCCGCCTGCTTCAACAATCCCCCTGTCAACATCAACACCTACTCCATGGAAATAATGCCGGCCGCTCCCGGCGAAGAACAATACAGCTTCCAGCGCTCCCCCATCATACCCCAATGCCTCCGTCAGGACAGCGCAGGCAACATCTGGCTCGGCACCTATGCCAACGGCCTCATCCTCAGCGAGACAGCCACCGGCGCCAAACGTCCGGTCGACGGAGCACCCTGCATGGACATCTGCGCCATCGAAGAAGACCGCCACGGCAACATCTGGGTCTCCACGATGAACGGCCTCGGCAAATACGACCGCACGGTCGGCTCGTTCGTCCACTACTACGAAGCCGACGGCATCGGCGGCGACCAGTTCAACGACCGCGCCTCCTGCGTCCTCCCGGACGGCTCCCTCGTCTTCGGCGGCACCCACGGCATCACCTGGTTCAATCCGCTCGATGCCCCCGCCAAACGCACCGTTCCCCTCGTATTCGAAAGCCTCAGCATCCACAACCAGCTGATACACCCGACCGATGGCGGGCCTGTCGGCAAACAACTCGCCGAAAAGCCTACAATTGTCATTAAGCACAATGAAAACGGCTTCGGAATCTCCTTCGCCGCCCTTGACTACAGCCCCTTCGAACAAATCCGCTACGCCTACAAACTTGATAACTTCGACAAAGACTGGGTAAAAATCGGCACCCGCCACGACGTCTATTTCGCCAATCTGCCAGCCGGCCGCTACACCCTCCGTGTCCGCATCACCAACGGCAGTCACAGCATCACCGAGACCGAAGAATCCCTGCAAATACGCGTCCTCCCGCCTTGGTACGCCACATGGTGGGCCCGCGTCATCTTCACACTGTTCGCACTCCTGCTCATCGCGACCGGCTGGAGTTTTTACCGGCACATCCGCCGCGTAAGGCGTGAGGCTGCCCGCCGCATCCACGAGATACGAGAAGAACGCCAGAAAGCCGAAGAGGCGAAAGCCGCCGAAAAGGCTCTAAACAAGATTCAAATGAACTATTTCGCCAATGTTGCACATGAATTCCGCACACCACTCACGATGATTGCAGGTCCGGCGCAGCAGCTGGCCACATCTCCAGAACTCAAAGGACAGGATAAACAACTCGTCAACATCATCGGCCGCAATGCCACATGGATGTTATCCCTTGTCAACCAGCTTCTTGACTTCAACCGCATAGGCAACAGCAAGCTCCAGATGAAAGTCGTCAAGATGGATATAGTCGAACCGCTCAAAGAGATAGAAGAGCTCTTCCGTTTCAACGCTGAATCCAAAGGCATTGAGCTATGCAGCTATGGTCTCGAGGAACCTTTCACCATGTGGGCCGATGCAGACAAGGTGCAGAAAATGGTGATGAACCTGCTCTCCAACGCCCTGAAATACACGCCCTCCGGAGGCAAGGTCAGCCTGGGTTTCGACGTAATCTCGCGCGCCGATGCCGAGAAACTGTTCCCCCTGACAGAGGCTGATACCGACGGACAGTGGGCATCCATAAGCGTTTCCGATGCCGGTCCAGGCATCCCCGAAGATCAGCTCGAAAAAATATTCGAGCGTTTCTACCAGACCCCTGTCGGCAAAAAGACCGTCACGGGTTCCGGTATCGGACTCTACTACGCCCGCGCCCTGTCCACCATGCACCACGGCTTTATCAAAGCATGGAACCGCGAAGAGGGCGGAGCCACATTCAGGATTCTTCTCCCTGTGAGTGCATCATCCTATTCGGACGACGAGCGCACAACAGAGGCTCCGGACATCCAGATTAACAAGATTCCGGAGGCCATCCCCGTAACAGAGACATCGGAAGACAATGACAAACGCCACGTAGTGGTGGTAGATGATGACATTGACATCGCCAATTACCTGAAAGTCATGCTCAAGCCGTACTACAAAGTGAGCCTGTACTTCGACGGTGCATCAGCCCTTAAAGGCATGAAGGAGCAAGCGCCCGATCTCGTCATCAGTGACGTCGTGATGCCAGGCAGCATGGACGGCTATGAACTTTGCTCCAGCATCAAGGGCGACCTCCTGCTAAGCCATATTCCAGTCGTGCTCGTCACGGCCAAAGTAGCAGTCGAAAGCCAGGTCCAGGGCCTTGACAAAGGCGCTGATGCCTACGTCACCAAGCCGTTCCAGCCGGCCTACCTTCTCGCTCTCGTCAAATCCCTTCTCGAGAACCGCGATAAGTTGCACCACCAGCTCGGCTCAGTGACCACCACCGAAGAACTCGCTCCGGAAGCCCTCTCCCCGCGCGATGCCGCCTTCATGAAAGAACTCTATGAACTGATGGAGAAGGAACTCGCCAATGCCGACCTCGACATCGTCCGCATGACCGAAATCCTCAAAATCTCCCGCACCAAATTCTACTACAAGGTCAAAGGTCTCACCGGCGAAAATCCCTCGGTTTTCTTCAAGCGCTACAAACTCAACCGTGCAGCCGATCTCCTCAAAGAAGGCAAGCACAACATGTCTGAAATCGCCTGGATGACCGGCTTCAACACTCTCTCGCACTTCTCCACGTCCTTCAAGAAGCAGTTCGGCGTTCCCCCGTCGGAGTATGTCGGCTAGCCCCTTCGGGGCAGCCATCCACCCCCCGCCGCTGCTTCGCAGCGTCGACCCCGGTGGGGTATGCCGCGCGTCATTCTTGGCCGGAAGGCCGAGAATCTCGAAAACGAAAATTTTCTTGTTAAAATTTTGTTTATAACATAAACTTGTTTATATTTGCACTGTGGTCCTGCCAGACTGCGCAGCTGGATCGGGCCGTAAATACATAAACAAAACATTATCTATGGAACAGAACAACGAAATGTCAGCAAAACAGAGTCTTGAACTCATTGCTGAGACTATCAACAACAGCAGAAAGGGCATCATCCGCAACAGCGGTAAGCACTTCATCCTCTGGGGAATCCTTCTCACCCTATTCTCCCTCGCAGTCTATTTCCTCTGGAAAGCAAGCGGACAGGCAATGTGGAATTGCCTGTGGTTCGCCATGCCGCTGGTTGGTTTTCCCCTCAGCTACTGCCTCCGTAAAAAAAGTGATTACACGGCACCGGACAATCTCATCAGCAGAATGATGAGCCAGACATGGAGAATATTCTGCATCTTCTCATTAAGCGTCGCTGCAGTAGCAATGATAATTGCCCGTACTACCACACCCATTGCCCTTATCGGGATTACTCCAGCATTGGTACTGATGTTCGGAGTCGCAGAGAGCATAAATGGCATCCTGCTGAAAAACAACGTAATAACTGTTGCCGGCTGGCTTATCGGAATAGGTGGTCTTGTAATATACTATGTCAGCGGTATCAACATCGGCCAGATGCTGATATTTACCTTTGCCGGTATCATGTTGACGTTGACCGGAGTAATCGTAAAATATCAAAACCGTTAGCCATGTTCCCGAAACTCGACTCACTTCTTCATTCCGAGTTGAGATTGGCGGTCATGTCCATCCTGTCTGAAGTCGAATCGGCAGACTTCACCTATATCAAGAAACAGACAGGCTCGACATCGGGAAATCTCAGCGTTCAGCTCGACAAGCTGTCAGCTGCGGAATACATCACAGTGGAAAAGGGATTCAAAGGTAAGATGCCCTGCACCACCTGCCGCATAACAGACAAAGGGATCGAGGCATTCAGGCAATATGTCGAAGCTCTCCGGTCATATCTCATGCCCTCCGATTCTTCACTGCATTCAGAATGACGACACCTTACTCGCGTCATACCTGACCGGTCCCCCTCCCCGTCATTCTTGACCGAAATACACCCCCGTCATTCTTGACCGAAGGTCGAGAATCTCCTACACGGTCTCTTCCGCATAGATACTGTCAAAGTACTTGCGGAGGAGACTTTTATCACGTATTATGTCACGCAGGGCCGCCAGGTTGCGGGCATTGTCAGACTCAGGAATCCACAGACGGAGATATCCTCCTTCTGCGTATTTCTCGTGAAGATGCTCGACAGTACGCTCCCAGTGGCCTTCTTTCGGCAGTTCGGGATAGTGCGACAGCCCGAACTGAACCGTCCTGCGAAGCACTTTTTCAGGGATAATAAGCCTGTCTGCCTCAGCCACGATGCGGCCGTAGATACTCCTCGGTTCACCCGTCGCCGAAGCGCGGTGGTCTTCCGCCGCTTCGGCGATAACCTCGATCTCATCATCGCTGAACCATTCGCGAAGCCGGGAATCAACCCTTATCATCCGTCCGGAAACGAGGTGATGCTCTTCCCTGCCCTCGCAAAGGCCAACATCGTGATATGCAGCGGCCGCATACAGCATATTATGATTGACCTCATAGTATGCCGACATACCCATGGCCCTGTCAATCACTGACCTGACATGGTCTTCCTGATGAGCCTTGTCAAAAAAACGGTATCGGGGAATGATTTTTTCTTCGATGTAGTTGATGAGAGTCGCGTCGATGTCGTACTGTTTCATAAGTGAGTGCGGAATGGTTGCTCAAATTTAGTTATTTTTCCCGTCTGTTCAATTATTGTCGCAAATCGCCTAAAAGACGGAAAGAGTTTGTTGAAAAGTAGAAATAGAATTAATTTTGAGAAATGACAATAACCAATCACAAATATTGTATGAAGAAAACACTTCTGATAGGAGCTGCGACCCTTTGCGTCGCACCCCTTCTGGCTCAGCCAAAACTCACCAAGGACAACATCGACGAAGTCCTCAAGGCCATGACCCTGGAAGAAAAAGCCACCCTCGTAGTGGGCGGCGGCTGGGGTTCAATGACCGCCGGCTCGATGACGGCCTCCAGCGAGACCCTCGTCTCCGGAGCAGCCGGCACGACACGCCCCATCGAACGTCTCGGAATCCCCGTCACCGTCCTCGCCGACGGTCCTGCCGGACTCCGCATCAACCCCACCCGTCCTGGAACTGACCTGACCTTCTACTGCACCGGCTTCCCCGTAGGCACCGTTCTCGCCTCCACCTGGAACACCGAACTCGTAGAGAGCCTCACCACAGCAATGGGTGAAGAAGTCAAGGAATACGGCGCCGACGTACTCCTCGCCCCAGGGCAGAATCTTCACCGCAACCCTCTCTGCGGCCGCAACTTCGAATATTTCTCCGAAGACCCTCTTCTCAGCGGTAAGATGAGCGCCGCCTACGTCAAGGGTATCCAGAGCAATGGCGTCGGCGTCAGCATCAAGCACTTCGCCGCCAACAGCCAGGAAGTCAACCGCCAGTCCAACGACGCCAGAATCAATTCCCGCGCCCTTCGCGAGCTCTACCTCAAAGGATTCGAAATCGCAGTGCGTGAATCCGATCCCTGGACCGTCATGAGCTCCTACAACAAGCTCAACGGCGAATTCACCCAGCAGAGCCACGGCCTTCTGAACGACATTCTCCGCACCGAGTGGGGCTTCAAAGGCATCTTCATGACCGACTGGGGCAACAAGGAAGGCACCGTCAAGGCTGTCAAAGCCGGCAACGACCTCATGGAGCCCGGCATGCAGAATGAAATCGACCGCATCGTCGCCGCAGTCAAAGAAGGCACGCTTGACATTGCCGATCTCGACCGTAACGTACGCCGCATGCTCGAATACATCGTCCGCACGCCCCGCTTCGCCGGCTACAAATTCTCCAACAAACCCGACCTTGCCGGACATGCCCGCCTCGTACGCGCCGCGACCCCCGAAGGCCTCGTCCTTCTTGAAAACAACGGTGTACTCCCCTTCAAGCAGGTCAGGAAAGTCGCCCTCTACGGCACCGGCTCCTATGACTTTATCGCCGGCGGCACCGGTTCCGGCAACGTCAACAAGGCCTATGTCCGCAATATAGCCGAAGGCCTCCGCGACAACGGCCTTGAAGTCAATGCAGACATCGAAAACTGGTACAAACAATACATCAGTCTCAAAAAGACCGAGCTTCGCAACAATGCAGCCGGCAACGGAATGGGCATCCTCCTCGGCGACCCCGTCGTTCCCGAGATGGAGATCTCCCGCAGCTTCATCGAGAAAAAGCTCGGCGAGACCGACCTCGCAGTGTTCACCATCTCACGCAACGCAGGCGAAGGTGACGACCGCAAAGCCGCAGACGGAGACTGGACTCTCACCGGTACTGAAAGGGAAATCCTTCAGAACCTCGCAGACGTATATCATGCAGCAGGAAAACAGTTAGTAGTAGTTCTCAATATTGGAGGCGTCATCGAGACCGCCTCATGGAAGCACATTCCTGATGCCGTGCTTCTCGCATGGACACCCGGTCAAGAGGGTGGATATGCCGTCGCTGACGTCCTCACCGGCGCCGCCAATCCTTCCGGCAAGCTCCCTATGACCTTCCCTGTATCCTACTTCGACATTCCTTCATCCTTCAACTTCCCTAACAACTACAAGGGAGGCAATTCCATTGACATAGCAGCCCTCATGGGCGGCGGTTCCGGAAGAAGGAACATGACCAAGGACGTGGATTATACAGACTATGCTGAAGGTATCTGGGTAGGTTACCGCTACTTCACCACCGCCGGCAAGAACGTCTCATATCCCTTCGGCTACGGTCTCAGCTACACCACCTTCGCATACAGCCAGCCTGTAGTAAAGGTTGCCAAGGATGGTACCGTCACCGCAAGCGTCACCGTGAAGAACACCGGTTCCGTTGCAGGCAAAGAGGCTGTCCAGCTCTACATTGCGGCTCCTGACGGAGGCCTCGTAAAGCCCGCATGCGAGCTCAAGGCCTTTGCCAAGACACGTGAGCTCAAACCCGGCGAGTCCGAAGTCCTCACGATGACTGTTTCTCCCTACACCCTCGCTTCCTTCAACGAAGCCAACAACGAATGGGAAATGGCCTCAGGCAACTACACCGCCCGCTTCGGAGCATCCGTCGCAGATATCCGCGCTACCGCATCCTTCAAGCAGGCCAAACCCCAGACATGGGTAGTCTATCCTGTCTGCCAGCCCAAAACCCCTGTGAAAGAAATCACTGTCAAGTAGTGTATCATATTTATGTCAAGCGGGGCGACCGATTTCCGGCCGCCCCGCTTTATTTGTAATGGCCGGCATGACCGGCCATATGATCGATTCCGTTAGATAAAGATGTACTTGCAGATGAACAGAGCTGCGAGGATCCACATGGGGATGGAAACTTCCTTGAACTTACCGGCTACGATGTGGCAGGCGACGTAGGAAATGACACCGATGAGGATACCGTCGGAGATGCTATAGGCAAGAGGCATGAGAATGATGGTGAGGAATGCGGGAATTGCCTTGCAGTAATCATCCCAGTGGATGCGCTTTACGGAGGGCATCATCATCACGCCGACGATGATAAGGGCGGGAGCTGTGGCAGCACCGGGGATAGCCAGGAATATCGGGCTGAGGAAAAGGGCCAGAGCGAAGCAAGCAGCGGTAGAAAAGGCAGTAAGACCAGTGCGGCCGCCTTCACCGACTCCGGAGGCACTCTCCACATAAGTTGTGGTTGTGGAAGTACCAAGGCATGCACCTGCTACAGTGGCGATAGAGTCAGCCATGAACATTTTTTCCATCTCGGGAACTTCGTCTTTTTCAACAAGACCTGCACCTTGGTGAACACCGATGATGGTACCCATGGTATCGAACATATCTATAAACAGGAATGTGAATACAACTACGAGCATATCCCAGCTAAGGATGTGGTTCCACTCAAACTGGCAGAAGATAGGAGCCACGCTGTCAGGCAGGGAAATGAGTTTGATGCTGCCGGCATCAGTGCGCATGAGCTGTGTCACAGTCTCTCCGGTAGCGGGGTCTTTTACGAAAAGGCCGATAACAGTGGTCAGGAGAATACCGATAAGCATTCCGCCGCGTACCTTGGCCATCACAAGACCTGCAGTGATGAAAAGACCGACAATTCCGACAAGGGCCTTGCCCTCAGTGATATTTCCGAGTGTCACCAGAGTAGCGTCGGAATTGCTGATGATACCGGCGTTCTGCATGCCGATGAAGGCGATGAAGAGGCCGATACCGGCGCCGATTGCTTTCTTCAATGTTCCGGGGATGGCATTGAGAAGCCACGTGCGCACCTTTGTGAGTGTGAGGATGATGAAAAGGATACCTTCAAGCAACACGGCCGTCAGGGCAAACTGCCATGTGTAACCCATGCCAAGGCATACAGTGTACACGAAGAAGGCGTTAAGACCCATGCCCGGAGCGAGGGCGAAAGGCCTTTTGGCGTAGAGTGCCATCACCAGGGTACCGATGATGGCGGCAAGGGCCGTAGCCATGAATACAGAGCCGCCGGGCATACCTGGAAGGGCGCTGAAGATACCGGGATTCACGGCCAGGTTGTAGGCCATGGTGAGGAAGGTGGTGATGCCCGCAAGGATCTCAGTGCGGACACTGTTCTTCGAGGAGTCGAATCCGAAGAGTTTTTCAATTACAGGTTTCATAATTTTATGATTAGTTAATCCGTTTCAGTGTTAGTCCCGAGTAGGTTTTATAGGCCACCTGCTTTTTCATGTAAGAGCCTTCAGAGTCGAAGAGCAGGAACTGATAGGCGGTGACATTGTTGCCCGATTCAGGGCCAGAGAGCAGGTAAAGCTTGCCGTCAATGAAGCCAAAAGCCATGTTGGTGCCGCCGCCCCAGTAAATGGACAGGTCGTCGGTGAATCCCAGCTTGACTGTATTGCCCTTGTAGGTGCCCAGAGCCTGCGGTTCTATTATTACGCAGTGGTGCTGAGCATCGTAAAATCCGGTCACCTCAGGAGAGAAATCTCTGGTGTTGGATAGGCCCTTTATGCTAAGGGCATTTGCACTCTGCCTGTAGATATCCACCCTATACTCCTCCGTTTTCTTTGTCGAAGCTTCGGAATTGTTCACGGTCGCAGTTCCCCTGAATGCGCCGATGAAATCTTCCAGCGTCACGTCAGTATCAAATTCTGTGCTCTTGTGGCCAAGTGTATAGGCTGTCTTCTTTACAAGGACAGTGTCGCCATACTCGTTGTAAGCCATCACGCAGAGGGTGAAACCACAGCCTGACGCCATATTGTTGAAGCCGGTAGAGAGTCCTGCGTCGGAGTTGATCTCTTCGGTGTACGTGGCGTTAATCTGGTTGCCGTGTTCGTCTACGTACTCGGCAAGGGTCTGGTCATAGTAGTCCAGAAGCAAGTCGAGAACATCAGCCCTCACGCAAAGATACTTAACTTTCGCCGCATTTTGACAACGAAGTTCCCAAAGTAAGGTGCCGTACGGATCGTAGAGGGGGTTGTCGGTCGGACAGTACCAGTTGAAGAGCGTCACCTTCGGTGCAAGTTCACCGTTGGGATCGCTGGTAAAACGGAGAGTATAAAGGTCCTTCTCCGGCTCCCCGTCAAGGTTGTAGGCGAGCACAGCAACGGTATAGTTGCCCTGAGGGATGTTCCACAGGTCTGTCTTCTCGGCATAGTAAGTCATGGGCTCGATTATGCCCACCTTCGTGTCTGAGATGAGGGCATTGCGAACACTCTTAAGAGCCGATTTGTTAGAAGTGATATCACCCTCCACAAAGGCAACTTTGTACTGCTTTGTGAATTCTCCGGGAATAAATGTAAACTTGGGAGAGGCAAAACCGGTTTCGGTCTTGGCGATACCTTCATATACGATCTTCACAGTAGCCGTAGAGTCTATTTCCCCGTCAAAGGTCAGGGTCTCCTCACCTTTGGCGAAGTAACCGCCGGACACAAAGTAGATCAGGTTGAAGGTGAATTTACCTTTGCCGTCGTAGGTGCAGGGATAGGATGCGTAGGCGTTCTTGTTGCCGGTATACACCGCCATGTCAGAGACCTGTACGTACTCGTTGTAGTTGCTGTTGAAGAACCCTATGCTCTGGGCAGGCACGACGCAGGTGTTGTCGTCGTTGAGAATGAAGCGGAAACTTACGCCGCTCGCCCAGTCGTTGACGCGGAAGATATTGACTCCCACAGCCTTGTCTACCGTGAGACCGCCGTCATTACCGGTGTAGAAAGCGTTGTAGTGATAGGTCGCCGTCTGTCTTACGACTTCACCGTTTTCCCTGGTGCGGTTGTACTCCTCCCACTCGAGGGCGAAAGACACTTTAATGTCTATCTTATCCACGAACTGGGTGTCCCACACGGCGTCATTGCCAAGAGGGGCCTCGCGGTCGTAGATGTAGAGGGTGGCTTTGTAATCGGAGCCGACCATGAGAGTGGCAAGATCCACTTTGATGGCGACAGAGCTGCTGAACTCGCCGTCTTTTATCTCCACTTTGCCGGGAGCGCTGAAATGGTCCTTGTCGTCACCGATAAGGTTCAGCCATACGGCATAGGTCCCTGTCTTTCCGGGACGGGCTATGTCAACAAGTATAGTACCCTCTGTGAGCCCTTTGGTAAATTCCTTGGTGACGGCCTTCTGCAGGAAATGAATCTCCTTGCCGTCATCGCTCTTTTCTTTATAGAGTGTACCTTCGCTCTTGGTGCAAGAGGCAAGCGCACAGAGCATTATAATGAAATACGAAAACTTTCTCATCACGGATTCTGATCTTCTGAGTTAATATTCGGGTTGGCGTCCAGCTCTGCCTTGGGAATGGTGAGCACCCAGTCGTAAGTATTGGGGTTCGTGAGGTTGATACCTGCGCGCGACATAGCCGTAATGCAGTCGCTCGAGAAGCCGTCGGAGGTCTTGCGGTCTATTCCCTGTCCGAGCCTGCGTACGTCAAAAAGCCTTCCGTACTCGCCCCAGAGCTCAACACGGCGCTGGATAAGGATATTCTCCAGCAGGGAGCCCGTCCAGGTCGTGGTAGTGGAGCCAATGAAAGTACCGGAATAGTTGTTGGCATTGTAGGAAGGATTCCTCGGTGCCATCACCTCGTTCATGATGTCGCGGGCCTCCTGTGTGCGTCCAAGCCTGAGGGCGGCTTCGGCGGCAGTGAAGTACATTTCCTCTACGCGCATATAGATATAGTCGCCAAGCCATGAGGCCACGTTGGAGAATTTGAATTTCCTGGTGACATATGGACTCTCCTTGTCTGTTGGGTCCCACCATGCACGCCTGATGTCGTCGGCGCCGATGTGATTGTAAAGGCTGGAGTTGATAAGCTTGGGAGCGGACTGACCGTAGGCCCCGTCGATGCAGTCCATGTGGGTGAAGAAGCCTGCATAGGCTCCTGACTGCTCGGAGTTCTCTATACCGGCACCCCACATGACGTTGGTAGCCGCAATCGAGTTCATTCCGCCCATAAGCTGGGACTCTGTACCGATGGCGTACCCGCCTTCTTTTATCACTCTCATGGCTGCCTCGTATGCGCCTTCCCAGTCACCGACCATGAGGCAGTAGCGGCTCTTGAGGCCAAGTGCCGTGTAAAGGGATATCTGGCTCTTGTTGCCTTTGTTAAGCGGGCTCTTCAATCCCTGCTCCAGAAGGACTATTGCAGAATCGAGGTCGGCTTTGACCTGTCCATACACATCTTTAAGGCTGGAGCGCGGCTCTCCGCCGGTATCGATTCCGGTGCCGGTAGTATAGATCGGAACGCCGGGATCATTCCAGCGGTATTCGCCGGATATGGCATTGAACGGGGGCCTTGCAAACCACTCCGCAAGATAGAGATAGCTCATGCCCCTGATTGCAAAAGCCTGCCCAACGACGAATGCGACATCCTGTTTTTCGCCTGTCATGGCTTCACCTGCGTCGATAACGTAGTTGGAATCGGCAATCCACTTGTAGTATGCCCTCCACACATCGTAAGAACGCCATGCACTTGAGGTATAGGATGATTTCACATTGTAGACGTGATCATACCAGAACCATCCGTTGCCCTGTCCCTGCATGATAAAGTCATCAGCCATGGCATCCTGCGCGATATTGTATGCCGCTATGCCGAAGCACTGGTGAGTATTGCCGGTCGTTGACCAGCCGGCGGTCCACATGGAACGGTATATGCCGTTGATGGAGGTTATGGCCGTGTTTGCAGCCTGCAGCATCTTGTCTCCTGATCCGGAGTCGGTAGGAGAAAAATCGAGTGCGTCTTTTCCGCAGCCCGCAGCTGCAAAAAGGAGCAGCAATTCAAATATATGCTTTTTCATTACCATTTTTAGAAATTAAGTTCAACTCCGGCCACCATGGCCTTGGCAGGGGTGTAGCTGTAAGATACGCCGCCGGTAAAGTTTTGCTGCGGGTCCATACCGCCGAGGCGGCTGAACATGGCCACATTGTCTGCAGTGAAGAAGAGACGGCAGCTCTTGATGGAAGCCTTCTGGGTCAGGCGTGTCGGGAAGGTATAGCCGACTGTGACATTCTTGATTGCGAAAAATGACGCATCTATCAGATACCTGTCAGTAGCTGCATAGGAGCCGCCGATCTCGACCATGGGGACATCGGTGATATCGCCGGGTTTCTGCCAGCGGCGAAGGACGTCCTTGTGCCAGTTGTTTCCGGCATACTGGACTTCCATTGTCCCGGAATAGAGGCTGTCATAGACTTTGCCGCCCACGGAGTAGGTGGAGAGGAAGGAGATGTCCCAATTCTTGAACAATGTGAAGTTCATGCCGAAACTGCCGGAGAACAGAGGTTCGCGGCTTCCCATGTAGTATTTGCTGAGTGATGCGAGGGAGACGTTGTCGGTCACGTATTCGTCGCACCTGACATTGATCATGTTGCCTTTCTCATCCACTCCCTTGCGGTAGTAGCAGTAGTAGAGCTGTTTTCCTGTCGCGGGATCCACGCCTGCACTCTTGGAGAGCTTGAAGGTATAGATGGGATATCCCCTCTCGATGACACTGTTGCCGGATGTTATCTGGTCCTGCGAAGATGTGAGTTCGAGCACCTTGTTGCGGTTAAGTGATGCAGTGAAGCTGGCGTCCCAGCGGAAGTTTTCACTGTCAACAAGCGTGCCCCTGAAGGAACTTTCAAAGCCTTGGTTGCGCATGCTGCCGACGTTGTCGTCAAATCCCTTGAAGCCGGTGGAGGGAGCGAGAGGGTTGCTAAGGAGCATGTCAGTGGTCTTGCGGTTGTAGTATTCAAGAGTGACGGAGAGTCGGCCGCCAAAGAGGCTTGCGTCGATACCGGTGTTGAGATTGGCGTTCTTCTCCCAGGTCACATCCTTGTTTTCGAGCTTGCTCGCAAACGCTCCGGCCTCCGTACCATTGGCCCAGGTATATTCGTAGAGTCCCTGCCAGGCATAGTAGGTGCCGAGGTTGTCGTTGCCCTGCAGACCGTAGGACAGCTTTGCAGTGAGATTACTCAGCCAGTCCTTTGTTTTCTGCATGAAGGCCTCTTCGCTTACGCGCCATGAGGCGCCGACACTCCAGAAGTTACCCCATTGATGGGATTTATGGAAACGTGAAGAGCCGTCGGTACGCCAGCTGGCATCGAAGTAGTAGCGGTTCCTGAAACCATAATTGAGTCGGGTGAATACACTCTCGATGGCATAGTTGTCGGAGTGTGTGGTATTGTCGGAGGTAGTGACCGCCGGAGCGAGTTCGTCGATGCCGTCCATTATACTGGTCTTTTCGCCTGTCGCATAGTCGTAGTGATAGCGATAGAACTCATGGCCTGCCATCAACTTGATGTCGTGGACTGAGGCGAAGGTACGCTCGTAGTTAAGAATCTGGTTGAAGGTATAGCTCAGAACCCTTGTATTGGTCTTTGAGGCTCGCCCGCTCTGAGGCGCGGCGTTACCGTGATACTTGTCGTTGACTACGGTGCGCTGGTAGTCATTGAAGTCGACACCGAAGTTTGTACTGAACTTGAGTCCGTACAAGAGGGCGTCCTTGTCGACGGTGCCAAGTGTCAGGTAAGTCCTGGCAGAAGCCGCGTTGCGGTAGTAGTAGGCCTTGTTGTTGAAGAGCTCGGCTTTTGAGTTGAAGCCCTGGGCCGTGGGCCTGTTGGCATAGCCGTTGTCATCCTCGTCGCCGTATTCGTACTGGCGGTTGCCGTTGGAATCAAGGATATCCCTGCCGTCCATATCCTTCAGGTATACAGGATAGACAGGACCCATGAACTGCGCGGTGTACCATACATTGGATGTGGAGGAACCGGAGAAGTTCTGGTAGTCGGCCGACGTGTGGGCGAGATTGGCATTAAGTCCGGTCTTGAGCCAGTCATTGGCCTGCGTGTTCACGTTGATGCGGCCGGTATAACGCTCGAAGTCTGTATTCTGCAGTACACCCTTCTCATTATAGTATCCGAGAGTCATGAGAAAGTCGCTCCTGGAATTGCCGCCTGAGATGGAGAGCACGTGCTCAGTGCGGGGAGCCCGGTTGTCTGATATCTCCTTCATCCAGTTCTCATCCCAGCTTGCCACTGCGTCGTCTTTTACAAGACCGGTGTTCCTGTCGATGAGGGTTTCCCAAGTGTAGTTCTTATATGGATTGTAGTATTCAGGATTCTTGAGACCACCTATCTGCGTGCCGAGGTTGGCGGCAGCATAGGCGCTTGCACTCTCGAAGTCCATGCCTGTACCATACTGGGCACCGTTACGGAGGGATTCATACACCATTTGTATAAATTCTTTGGTATCAAGCAGGCCGTAAGGAGGTAGAGCCCTGGAAGCTACGCCGAAACTTCCCTTGTAGGAAATGCTGGTGCGTTCCTCGGCGCCCTTGCGGGTGGTTATTATGATGACACCGTTGGCACCACGCGCTCCGTAGAGGGCACCTGCCGATGCATCTTTAAGCACCGTCATACTCTCTATGTCGGCAGGGTTGATGCTGCTTAGCGAGCCGTCGTAAGGAATACCGTCGACAACATAAAGGGGCTTGTACTCTGCGCTGATGGAACCAATACCGCGTACCGTGACAGATGCGTCCTCACCCGGCTGACCGCCGCCTGATGTCACGGTGACGCCGGCGACGCTTCCTTCAAGGCTTTTGGTCACTGTACCGACGGCCCTCTTGCGAAGGTCTCCGCCTTTCACGACTGCCGCAGAGCCGGTGAACGACTCCTTTTTGGCCGTGCCGTAGGCGACTACCATCGCATCATCGATTTCCAGAGACTCCTCGTCCAAGACGATGTCTATGCGTGTCCGGCCGTTTACTGCCACGTCCAGACTTTTGTAACCGATACTGGAAGCCTCGAGCACTGCATCTGCCGGCACGCCTTCCAGAGTAAAGGTACCGTCCAGCGAAGTGCTGACACCTGTAGTGGTTCCCTTTACAAATACTCCCGCTCCTATTACCGGCAGGCCGCTGCGGTCTGTCACAGTACCGCTCACGGATATGGTACCCTGAGCAGACATCTGCATGCATGCAAGCAGCAATGCCGCCAGGACTATTGCTATTTTATTTCTCATCTTTCCAATAGTTTCTGATTATGGATTTCCCTCCAGAGTTCATCTTCCGAGAACGGCATCTTTTCTTCTACCGTCCTTCCCTCCATGCCGGGGATCACATCGAAGATGCTGTAATAGATCACATTACCGTCATTGCGAACGCTATTTCTGCTGACACCGGCCGGGGCGCTTGTCGCCGCGGTCGTAGAGCCCACGGAATACTTCGTGAGTTTGTCGCCTGCCGTGTTGGTGGCTGTCGCGATAAGCGTGTAGCTTGTGTTCGGCTCAGCGGCGCAGATAAATCCGAGTCCGCCGTCGTTGACGTGCGCTATCTGGTCTTCGGTAACATCGTGGCCGTATTCCTCCACAAGTCTGGCATATAGGGATTTCGGGACTTCGGAGATATTGTCAGTCTTGAAAAGACCATACCTGACATTCAGAATGTTCACGCCCATGAAACTTGCTATTATCTTCTCCGATGTCGGAGGATAATTCGTGTTCACTCCAAGGCTGGTAACGAACCATGTCCTTTCTTCCGCTATGCTCTTGGTCCCGATGGAATTGACCAGAAGGACTTCTTCGCCACTTGCGTTTTTGGCAAGTGCAGCTACGGTGTATGATGTGGCAGCTGAGCATTCGGTCACCTTCATGAGACCGTCCCTGTCATTGACCATGGACATGAGTGACTCGCCTACTTCCGTAGAATATCCTGGAGTGTTGAGGATTTCCTTTATGGCGTTTTCGTCCATTGTAGGGAAAGCCTTCAGGAAAGTCTCGGTGGGGAAAGCCCTGTATTTGATGGAGACTACGTTGTCTCCTTTCCAGCGTGTGAAGAATGAGTTGGTGAGGTTGAGCCCGAGGGTCGCGGCGTACTGCTTGTCGAGATATACCTCCTGGGTAAACCATGAGCAGCTGCCGAAGTTAGGGCCGTCGGAGTAACCCGTACGGGTGGTCTTCACGGGTTTGGTGTAAAGTCCCGTGGTCACGTTGCCGTTCACGTCCATGCCGAAGGCTATGATGTTATAGCTGAGTTCAGATACCAGACCGCCTATTTTGAAGGACCGGCTTCCGGCCTTGAGTGCGGATGCCATTGCCAATTGGAAGCTGACATTCTGGGACTTGGCGTAATCTACGATTGCATCGCGGTATATACTGAGGATCTCTTCTTCGGTCCTGGTAATCAGGCTCGTTGTGGGAATCATGTCCTGATAATATGTCATCTCAGGCATAGCAAACACCTCGAAAGTAGCATAGTCGGCACCTGTCCCGGAAGGAGAGATGATGAGGGCCGGAATGTCGTCACCCTCGGTGGTAAACTCGAGAGTGGACTCGACAGAATCGTTCGATATGGTGGCGTCATCGCTCAGGGCCTTCACGGTGAAGGTGTAGCTGCGACTGGGCCTGAGGTTGGTGAATTCCATACGGGTCTCCTTTGTTGTGCCGCTCTGCGAGCCCAAAGTGTAGCTGTACCCGCTGGCACCACCCACGCTGCTCCAGTTGATGACCGTTTTGGATGCGTATGCACAGCCGAGGGTGATTACCGGTGCCGGAAGCGGTTCTACCTTTGATGTGACCACATTGATGTATGCCGGTTCGGACTGCGTATCGGCGGAGCCTTCACGTGGAACGGCCGTGAGCACAAGCGTGTATTCAGTGTCCTCCTGAAGGTCGCTCAGTGTCAGGACAGTGGTGTCGGTCGAGGCCTTGGTGTCCGCAAATTCATATTCATAATTCGCCGCTCCCTCTACCCTGCTCCATTTGATGGAGAAGGATGTCGGTCCAAGGGCGGCTATCTTGATTTCAGGTGCAGCCAGCTTTTTGCCGCCGGCCACTGCGCCGCTTTCTTTTCCGCAGGAAGAAGCGAACACGAGCGAAAGCAAAAGTGCTGCAAATGATACTATCTTCTTCATTATTTAACGTTCACTTCTATTGTTTTGACTATTGCAGAGCCGTCGGAAACGCTGATTACAGCATTGCCGGACTTCCTTCCCACGATTGTGAGCCTTCCCCTTGAGACGGAGACCTCAGCCACTGAATTGTCGTTGCAGCTGTATGCTATCGCGTTGACTTCGAGGAAGTAATCTTTGAGCTCGATTGTCTTGGTCTCCCCGACCGAGATGCTGACGGAAGGGATGTCCTCCATCTTGTTGACTGCGAGCAGAAGCCTGTAGGTATCAAGGGAGCCTACACCCATCTTGCCGGCATAAGCGGCACCGCAGTAAGGGTCGATCTGGTTGCAGCTCCCAAGCAGGGCGCCGCGAAGCATGTCGGGAGTGAGCCCTTTGCGTTTGTCTGCACCATAGTAGTAGCTGACAGCGAGTGCACAGGCTCCGCTCACATGCGGGCAGGCCATTGATGTGCCCTGCATGCTGCCGTATGAAGACGAACCGTCTTTCGCTACCACCGTGCTGTACACACCGCCATAGTTTGCGTCCATCACCTCATCTCCGCCGGGGGCACACATGCTCACCCATTTGCCGAAATTGGTGTAATAGGACGGAGTGCCGAGGTAGGAAGTCGCAGCGACGCTTACAACCTGACTGTCACCGGCGGGATATTCCACGAGTTCGGAAGCGTCGTTGCCTGCTGCGAATATCACGATACCGCCTGCCATCGGACCGGTCTGTTCACCGTTTTCGTCGATGCCGGCGTACTTGATGAAGTATTCGATGGCGTCTTTCATGGCGGAGTAGTTGCCTTTGCTCCAGTCACCGTTGCTGAGGACTCCGCTTGAGTAGCCCCAGCTGTTCTGTGAGATGACCGCGCCGTTGTCGGCCGCATATTTCATGGCCCTGGCAGATGCGCCGAGACCACCTCCGGAAGTACCGTTGGCTGCCGTACCGAGAGTCTGAAGTGTCATGATCCTGACTCCGTCCTGATTGCCGGAACCTCCGGCGATGCCGTTGACACCGATGCCGTTGTTGTTCACGGCCGATATGGTGCCGGCGACATGGGTGCCGTGACTGTTCTCTTCGCTGAAGGTTATTGTGCCGTTGTTGTCGATGAAATTATAGCCGTATACGTCGTCTACATATCCGTTGCCGTCGTCATCGATGCCATTGTCGGGAATCTCACCTGGGTTCCTCCACATATTGGCGGCTAGGTCTTCATGGTCGAATTTCACGCCCTGGTCAATAACGGCCACTATTACATCCGGATCGCCGGTGCAGAGCTGCCATGCAGCATAGACATCGGCATCAGCACCTGCGGCAGATGAACTTGTGAACACCCTTCCGGTGTTGTTGTAGTGCCACTGATATTCCTGTGCACGGGTGCTCTCGTTAAAAGGGAAAGCAACGTTGTGCGGGATACCCACAGCCTTGGTGGAAGGATTGAATACGGTATAGTTGTCTGCGTCCGCAATTTCAAGAGCATAAGAGTATTCCACAGCTTCCACATTTTCGCTGCCGCTCAGATACTCAGCCACCTTCGCTACAGGCACGTCTTTCGAGAAATCTGCGATGAACCAGCGGTTGAGGCCGGCTTCCCTGGTACGTTTTTCAAAACGCCCGCAACTTGGGAAAAGACGTTCAAACTTAATATCGCCCAGATCTGGAACAAGGAGGTGTTCTTCTTCGTACACACCTCCCGATGCCTTTGTCGAGGCATAATCCGGGCTCACCTTAAAGAGTATTTGTCCGGGAAGAGCATTCTCGGCCACGCCGATTATCACCGCTCTTTGATTATTCCCTTCCGGAGACTCCGACTCCGCATTTCGGGTACACCCCGCCAGCGTGACTAATGCCGCCAGCGGGATGAATAGAGTTTTCTTAAAATACATATAGTTGGATTATTCTTTTACGCAACGAATCTGGCATGCATATACCATGGCACCATATCCGGAGAAGGCAGCCGCCTCATTCATTCTCACCCATTCATATTCGTAGTATGCGCCGGGGCCTTCTTCGTACTCGTTCGGCGATGTAGTCCAGTACATTCCGAGCTCACCGGTGTAGTGGTTGTACACGTAATCCTCACCGCGCATAGGAACGAAGGTACCCACGACCGGATAGAAATCGCCAGTGGGCTTCCAGACCCGTCCGCAGTTGCCGAACTTCTCCCAAAGCCAGTGGAAATCTTCGGTGTACTCATCCGGTGCACCTCCGGTCAAATCCCTGGGATTGCTTTCGGAGACGTTGTTGAAGTTGGCATAGAGTTTTCCACCGGGGACCTTATAGCCTGCAGGGCAAGGGTCGAAGATGGTTTTGTTGTCATCCCAAAGTTTCACCTTTACGACGGAATCATCGTCTCCAACGCTGGAAACATACCATGTGTAAAGGCTCTGGGAGCTGAACTGCTCGATATGTTTGTTGGGGTATTTGATGCTGTAGGGGATGTTACCGGGGTTGGTGTTGATCTTCGGGGCCGTGTTGGTGGCGAAAACATCCCAGGGTCTGGTGCCGTCGCCGATTTCAGCATTAATCTCGTTGTCCTCGGGCTCGTTGATGTCGGGATAGCCGTTGGTGCGATAAGGGGTCCTTGAGGGGACAAACGGATCTTTGCGGCCCCACTGGTAGAACAGGCCCCTGTTTTCAAGGTTCATGGGGATGTTGTTGTTGGCACCGAGGTTGCGGTCCATGATCTGGGCTACCACTTTGGGATTACCTTCCAGATCCGGGAGGATGTGGTCGTGGGAAGTGACGGGGGTATCCGTTACCCAGATATGCCAGCTCCACAGGATTTCACCATGGATATCCTCGATGGCGATGAGGGCGTTACCTTCGGAACGGCCGGTGGAGAAGGTGATGTAGCCGTTATGATATACAGGTGTGCCGTCTATAATCTCGTATGTGAGGGAACGGTCGCCATCGTGGCGTGACTCCCAGATAAGGGTAGCACGTGTACCGCCCTCAATGTTTACGCCGTAGTTCTTGATATAGTCGCAGCCGCCATCGCCCTTGCCGTTGCCCTTTACGAGGGCGTTGAAACGGTAAGTACCATTAGTTTGGGCGATATAGCAGTTGGCGAGTCCGTCGGCGCTGAGATCCAGGGCCTCACCGGCTCTCTGCACGAGAGATACTTTGGTCTGTGCGGATTCCTCTCCCCTGGTTGCAGTGAAGACAAGTTCGCCGGATACCGCATTCGAGGCCGTATTTACGCCTGCCCTTATAATATAGGCAGAGGCTTCCTCCTTTGTGAGTTCAAAGCCTGACGGGATTTCGCCGCAGGTGACATTTCCGTTGCTGGCAAGAGTAATCATAGCGAGGCCGCCGTCTACATCGAAGACGACCTTGCTGTCAGATGCCTGAATATAGAGTGGAGCCACATATTCGGGAGCATCCTTTATTTTCTCTTTGGTACATGCCGCTGCTCCTGCAATGGAGAGGGCACAGAGTATGATTGACTTGATTTTCATTTTATGTGTTCGTTTTATTTCCAGGTACCGTCAATGCTGCTGTAGTCGCTGAGTCCGGTGCAGCCTTTGAATGTGAAGCTATAGGATGTGATGGCAGCGAAGCCGGTCACCTCCTTGTTGGCTGTTGTACGTTCGTAGAGATGATATTTCACTCCGCCTATTGTTGTGTAAGGGGACTCGCCGGTGAGGGAGGTACATCCTTCGAAGAGGCTCTTTACATTGGTGACAAGTTTCATCTCGTCAAAGATATTGACAGGGATGCTCTTCAGGGAGGAGCAGCCATTGAAAATGTTGAAAAGACTGGTCACCTTTCCGGCATTTATCATGAAGTCCGCAGGGACAGTCTCGAGAGCGGAGCAACCGACGAACAGGCCGGCGACACTGGCATTCTGTCCGTAGCAGTCGAAAGCTTCACTTCCGACCGTCTTGAGGCTTGTACAGCCCTTGAAGACCTGGGTGTAAGTCTTGACCTTGCAGTCTTTGAAGAGTCCGGCGGGAACCGCTGTAAGAGCTTTGCAGTCAAGGAACATGTTGCTCACATTGAGCGCGCCCTTGGTCGGAGTTCCGAGAAGATCGGAGGGGATGGTGGTGAGCTTATCGCAGTTCTCGAACATATTCTGCATAGAGCTGGCCTCTGCGGATGAACCGAAGAGGTTGTGCGGGGCTTCAACCAATTCGTCACAGTTCAAGAAGCACTTGTCGAAGGTTATAGCCTTCTCCATCTTGGCGAACAGGCCTTCGGGCAGGGTCTTGATACCGGAATTCTGGAAGGCGGAGGTCGCTTTAGTGACGGCTTTCAGATTATCGAAGATGCCTGCGGGCACGGTCTCCAGGGCGGTGCAGCCGTTGAAGATGCTTTCGATGGTGCCGCTGGCGGCGGTGTTGGCTTCGCCGAACATCAGGCCCACATTCTTCAGGGCGGTGTCACCGAGGAACATGTTTGTAAGTGTCGCGGCCTTGCTGGTTGCAGGGAAAACATCGGCTTCTACGGTCTCCAGGGCGGTGCAATTTGCAAACATCTGGGTGAACGAAGTGGCTTTTGTAAAAGGCTTGAGAAGTCCGCTGGGAACCGTCTTGAGGCCGGAGTTATAGAAAATTCTCGTGGCAGTGGTTACATTCGTAAGTCCGCTGAACACGTTGCCCGGGACGGTTTCCAGAGAGGTGCAGCCCTCAAAGAGGCTCTGTACATTGGTAACGGCGGCACCGTCAACAAAAGCGTTGGCATCTACGTTTTTCAGGGAGGTGCAGCCATAGAACATCTTAGAGATGTTGGTGACCTTGGGGCAGCCTGCAAGAAGGTTTGCGGAGATGCTCTCAAGAGCGGTGCAGTCCTGGAAGAGACCGGAGAAAGAGGTAACCTTGGAAAGGCCGTTGAACAGGCCGGAAGGCAGGGTCGTCAGGGATGTGCATCCCTTGAACATCGTGGCGAAGGTCGTGAGGTTCTCAAAGTCCTTGAAGAGGTTGGCGGGAATGGTTTCCAGCGAGGTGCAGTCAGCGAAGGTGGAGGTGAGACCGGTAACCATCGGGAAGCCGTCAAGGAGTCCTTCCGGAATTTCCTTCAGCGAAGAACAGCCCTGGAATACCATGCTCAGCGCATTGGATTTGTTGGCTGCTTTCGTCGGGAAGGCCGTCAGTGCTCCGGACTCGGTGAAGAGGCCGGCCGGAATGGATTCCAGCAAGGCGCAACCATTGAAGCAGGACTGGAAGAGTTCCACCTTGTTGAAACCCTTGAACAGGTGCTCGGGGATGGATTTAATATTGGTATGGGAGAACGTACTCAGGAAGGTTGTGTTCTCGTAGTTCTCTCCGAAAAGATCTTCAGGGATTGACTCTACGGCAGTGTAGTTGAAAGCCATGCGGAAGGACTCCACCTTGGTCTGGTGTGCAAACAGGCCTTCCGGGATGCTCTTGATGTTGGGGCAGTTCGAGAACACGGCATTAAAGGTGGTAATCTCCGGGTTATGGTCGAAGAGACCGGCAGGGATTTCCTCAAGCGGGGTCTGGGCGAATACCTGCGACGCATCGTCAAGTTTGGGATTCTTGCTGAAGATGTCCTTGTCTATATGGGTAATGCCGGTTCCACCGAAAACATTCTTGACGCTGTTGAGTTCCGGACAATTGTAGAAGAGATCTGCCGGAATCTCAGTAATATTCTTGCAGGCATAGAACATGTCGTCTACCCATAGCAGCTTCTCTGCGTATTTGAGGAAGTTTTCAGGAATTGCCTCGAGACCTGACTGGTAGAACATTTCGCACATATCGGTCACATTGGCAAATGCTCCGAGATCGTCTGTAGGTACGGCGGTGAGGGACCTGCAGGATTTAAATGCACCGTCCAGTTCTTCAAAACCAAGCCTGCCCCAGTTGTAAATCTTTTCCACCATTTCAGGAGTGTATGAACTATAGTACTTCGCGAAACTGAAACGAGGGATATTTCCCCAGATAGAAACGACATACAGGTCCTGGTCAGAGTAAGTATGCTTCGGCTCCTCTGTGACAGTGCCAAGTTCCTCCACGGTGCCGTCACCCCAGTCAACCTTGACATTGGTTCCTTTCTCAAAAGGAAGGATCATTTCATAGTGTACATTGTTATAGCTGTCAGGCTTGACGACAACGGCTAACATGAGCGCATTGAGATCTATACCAGCCTGAGATACGACAATATTGATAGTCTCGACGTTCTTTTCACCATCACCGGTGGTAATTCTCACAGTAGCTTTGCGGCCCTCTGAGTTTCTGTTGTCGGTACCGGTGAAGGTAAGCGTCCCGACAGTATATCCGTTTACATCAGTGTCTTCCGAGCGCTGAATGTCGAACCAGTCAGAGCTGCCATCTACGACCTCATAGCTCCACTCGAAGTTGGATGCAACCTGAACATTCTTAGTCTTTGTGGGGAAAGGCTCGATAGGTACGACGAGTGCACTGGATGCAACATTTACTTTGCGGTCCTGCGCAACGGCAATCCTTTCGGTAACTTTCGCGGAGCCCTGCCCTGCATAGAGGGTGAAGGAAGCTTCACGGTCAGTAAAGTCCTTATTGTCATAGGCTTCGAGTGTGATGGTATTGCCTTCTTTCTTTACCAGCAGCCATTCGATACCCTCGGTCTCGAAGTTCCAGTCGTCAATGGAACTCTCAACTGTGAATGTCGCACTCGTATGACCGACGGCGGCAAAGTGGAAGTTGTTTTCGCTGGCAACGATTTCCGGAGTACCGTAGGCATTCTGAGTAGCATTGATCGTGGCTGTGAGTTCACCGGCCTTGATGGTGTATTTTGCAGCGAGCTGCTTTGTCGCAGTATTCTTTTTTGCGCTGATAACGAGTGTCCCAGCAGCTTTGTCCGCGGTGAGGGTAGCGATGTCATCACCTTCCGACTTGACTTCCCAGTCAGCGACATTGGTGTTGACATATACTGTCGCATCTCCGCCGAGGCTCTTGAATGCTATGCTGGCATTCTTGTCGTCAGCAGCGGAAAAAAGTGTGTTGGCTGACTCGATGCTGAGCGACGGGGCTGCAACAGCGGCCTGTTCGTCCCCGGGGACAGGATTCTCTTTTGTCACTTCCTCCTTTACGCAGGACGTAACTGCAATAAGGAGGCTTATTGCTGAAAGTAAAACAGTCTTTTTCATATTTTAGTTCGTTCTATCTACAAAATACATTTCGCCGCTGGCGTAGAAGAGGTCTGAGAGGTATCCATAGTTCTGGCCGGACGAGAAGTAAGCGACGAGGCCGAAAGAACGTCCGTTAATGCCTCTGATGACTTCAAGGGTTTTAACTTCCTTCTCATGTCCCGGGTCTTTTATTTCATCATAGCCGGTGCCCAGCTTGCATACGACGTTGTTGGTCTCGAAAGATGTGCCGTCAAAGTCAGGCTCTGCCAGATAGAATAAGGTAAACGAACCGTCAGAGGAATCAATCTCAAGGCAGGCCTTGCCCGTCATGATGGAAAGGGTTCCTTCTTTCTTGTCGTAGGTCGCTTCGTTCACGGTGCCGGCATAGAACAGGTCTTTTATTATAAAGCTCTTGCCATACTCCTTTGCCTCGATTGTGCAGGATGTACCCTTGCCGGGGACTCCGGTAGCCTGTCCGCCATGGTACCAGTTCTCTGCATAGAGGTCATATTCACCGATAAAATTGAAATAAGGGTTGTTTGCCCTGCAGATCTGGCTTACAGTGATGCTGGAAGACTCTCCGTTGGACTTCTTGATCTTAACGGCAGCACTCCTGTCTTCTTCTCCTTCGTTGGGAACGCTCTTGACTTTCACTACTCCTGTCTTCTCGTCTTTGACAGCAGTAAGCCAGTCGGCCTCAGACTCCACGGTCCAGCTGCATGTAGCGTCCACTGAGAAATAAACGCTGTCTACCTCAGAATCGAGCTCTATAGACTCCGGGGCATTGATGACTGCGATGCCCATATCAGCAGACTGGATAATAGTCAGGACCTGAGGGGCGGCATTGCCGGAGCTGACCTCCACTTTGGCAATCCTTTTTTGTGAAGAAATGTTTGTTGGAACGCTGACAGCGATGGCATTTGCGGAAGGTGTCAGGCTGACCCAGTCCTCGTTGCAGTCTGCTGTCCAGGCGGAGAGACTTCCAACGCCGATGATGGCGTTGCCACCTGCCTGAGAAAATGCAACTTCTGTGCGGGAGAGCACAATCACGTCGGCAATTTCCGTTCTGCTCTTGTTGCAACCGCTTGCACATACCATAAGGCAAGCAGTGGCCAGAATGTAGACAGTTTTTTTTAACATAGTTGGTTATAGTAAGTTGTGAATACTTTAAAGCCGTTCAGGCTTAAACGTCCTGCTAAGATAGGTATATTTTTAAATTATTTACTAATTTTTTAATATTTTTTCACAACAAAATTTTGCGCGGATTCCGAATCCACGCAAAAACGATACAATACACTGCCCCGCAAGGGCACTATCAGTGGGTTTTGAGATGTTGCAACCTGTAAGTGATATCTTCAAATCTGCGACCTTCTCCAGGCTCCAGACGATACAGTCGCTGATTGGTGGCAGGACTGTTCAGGGGCCCCAGCTCCTGCACATAAGGGCCGACCTTAACATAGTCAAAAGAGTCCCATATCTGCTCCTCCACTTTCTGGCGGCCGCTGTAGACGGCTGCCTCGAGACCGAGGGAACGGACATGGGCGGCAAGGGAGCACAGTTCTTCCCTGTCGTTGCCCTCTCCAAGGAAGAGGAAGCAGTTCACCCCGAAATTATCTTTCACGAGAGAGCTGATAATTTCGGGGGTGAGCCGTTCTCCGATGTCCTCTTTGAGGAAGGGGGAATGACAACCCGCGCAGTTACCCTGACAGTTGGAAATCTCAACGGCCAGGGTAACACGGTCCGGGATTTCCTCCAACACGACAGAGGTCAGTTGCGGCAGGTACTTGATCATTTGCCCAGATAGTAACGGTGACGGGCTTCCTCCTGGCGCATCTCGCTGAATGAAGATACCCTCTTCAGGTAGCCGATGATGCGGGTCAGATAGTCGAGGTTATGGCTGCCGCACTTAGGGCATACGTCAAGCGTATCTTTGCTAATGTATCCGCAATCGTTACAGACAGTGTTGCGGCAGTTGAATGTGAAATAGTTGGTGCCGTAATGGGCTGCGGTGTTGAGCAGCTGGCGGTATTGGTCTTTGCTGAGGTGCTCGGAGATGTTGACATGGAGGGCTGAGCCGCCGTCAAGGTATTTGACATACTCCTCGCCGTGGAGCTTGAATTTGTCTATCATGGAAAGGCTCTCATCTTCGGGGTTGTAGAAGTAGGAGCTGTACATGTTGTGCTTGCGGGAGACGAAGTAGCCGTCTTTCTTGTCCCATTTGTAGTTCTTGCCGGAGAGGTTTTCGCCCGGGACGAATTCGGTGTTGAACATGCAGTCGGGAGTACGGTCAGCACGGTTGGCGGCGTTGATTGTCTCCAGGAGCATGTTGACGAATTCACGGTAGTCGTCGTTGGGGCTGACTTCAAGTCCGAGGAATTCGGCCGCGTCCGTGAGACCGTTGACGCCGACGGTGAGGTATTGTTTGCGCATGTCAATGAAGCCTGCGCGATATACGTCCAGCATGTCGGCCTTGAGGAAGTCCTTGATGATTTCGTTGAAGGCCGTCTGGTATTTGTGTACGCGGACGGTCTGGTCGGTGACGGTCTCCTTGATGTAGGCGTACATGGTGTCCTTGTCGTAGGACTTGCGGGTGAGGGCTTCGCTCTGAGGCAGGATGACGCCCTCTTCCTGTTTGAAGTATTTGCGTGCAGCATCCTGGATGAGGCGGTTGAGATTGATTGTCATCACCGACTTGGAGCCCGTAGCCACAGAGGCTGTACCCATGGAATACTGATGGGTGGTGTGGTTGAGTCCGTCATCGCAGTCTTTGAGGGAGTTGCGCAGACGGCAGCAGCTGGAGAGGCTGTCGGGGCTGTTGGAGATGTAGCAGAAGAAGCTGTGGCCCTTGGCCCACATTTCAGCGGTGAAGTCGGCATATTCCTTGTCGGCATAGTCGTCGCCGCCGTCGGTAAGGAGCGCCATGGTCTCGACGGGGAATGTCAGGATATAGTGGTTGCGCTCTTCATTGAACCAGTTCATGAAGTGCTTCTGGAGCCAGGAAAGGGTCTCCCATTTGGGGGCAGTGCCGTCAGGGAAGCGGAAGTCGCCGAAGACTCCGTCGAAGTAGGGTTTGTCGAAGTAGCCGACATTCCAGAAGACGGTCTGGTAGCCGCGGTTGCCGGCGGGCATATTCATGGAGTGTACGACCTGCTGGAAGCAGTTGTCAATGACCTTTTTGAGGGTGCGCTGCTTGACGTTGTTCTCCACGACATCGTCAAGACGGTCGAGGTAGTCGTCGCCATAGTCTTTGCGGATGAAGTAGTCAAGGTACATCAGGAACTCAGGGGTAGCCACGGCGCCCATGAACTGCGAGGAGATGGAATATACGAGATTGATGAACTCGCCGCAGAAGGACTTGAGGTCGGTCGGAGCGACGGAGACGCCGCCCAGTTCCTTGAGACCTGAGATAAGGAAGGGATACATCGTGATGGCCACGCAGTAAGGGTAGCCGGGAGTGCCGCTCTCGTCGTGCTTGTACAGGACGTGGGACTCGAGGTCATCGATGTACTGCTGTGCCATACCGCGGCCATAGAGTGCACGGATCTTGTCCTGCATGATATAGCGGTTCTGCTTGATGTTATTCTCCTTGTAGAGTTCGTGTCCGAGGGTCACGATGTTCTTGCTGGTAACGTTGGCGTTGGAATCGAATTTTGAACCGGTTGCTGCGTTGGAAGCCTTGATATAGTCACGGATGAAGTCACTTTTCTTGCGGAGGTCCATGCCACGGTCATAGGTCTCGATGTATTCGAGAGCCACTTTCTTGTTGATTGACATGAGCGACTCCACGACCTGGCGCCGGATCTCCTGGCTGGAGATCTTGTCGTAGATATACATGTTATCCACGATAGATACGACGACATCTTCCGGACAGGGCTGCCCGGTCGTGACATAAGCGAGTCGGATGCCGTTCATCAGTTTTATACGGTCATACTCCTCATAGGTACCATTGGTTTTTCGTACATCCATAGCACAACGTGTTTAGTATTAGTATTTTAACTGGGTTTATACCGAATGTTTATTTATTCGCAGGTACAAATTTGGCCCTTATCGCACAAGAAAACAAATCGAGGGCGGTAAACTTATTAACAACTTTTGCACACAGCGATACGCTAAAGCGTATGCCTCCCCTGCTTCTTGAGCCAGCCGATGAGAAGAGCGGGACGGTCGGTCTGAATCATCGATACGCCGGCGTCCATATATTGCTGATACACCTCGCCTGGATCCTGGCATTCGTTGGCAGCATCGTCGTCGTTGCCATCACCGCCGCAAAGGCTTGCCCAAATGGTATTAACCCACACCTTGGAGCCCTGATTGACAATCTTTTGCGCCGCATCAAGGAAAGCACCGTCATCATTGTTCTGCCAGCAGACCTCGTATGCCAGAGGGACCACGCCCTGCTCCATATACGAGTCAAAAAGCTGCCGCCCGCTTTCTTTCTGGATATCCACAATCGGCATGTACATCATATTATCAGGATAACGCGCCTCATGTTCAGCAACCACCTCAATAGGCTTCTTGCCTTTGATAAGCACCTGACCGGTCACTCCGAGCCTCTCGGTGATCTCCAGGACTTCGTCATAATAATCATACCCTTTGTCAATATTCACACAAATGCGGCCGCTGGTGCAACGAAGAGCTTCCTCCAGCGTCGGAATATGCAATGTATCAATGGCAATGCCATGCGCCCTGTTCATGCTGAGGCTCTTGATTTCCGCCAGCGTCAAGTCCTTGACAAGAGCGCTTTTACCTTTCTGGTCGCGAAACACCGAGCCGAAATTTGTCGTCCTGCGTACATCACTGTCATGACACAGTACCAACACGGAATCGGCCGTCATGCGAATGTCGATCTCCACAATATCAGCCTCCATGCGGATGACACTTTCAATAGCGGGGATGGAATTCTCCGGATAATTGCGCCAGTCACCGCGATGGCAGGCCACCACAACATATTTCGACTGCGGGTCATGGATCTGCGCAGCAATAGCCTCGGCCCTGTTGGCATACTGCGGCCTGGTCGAGCATGCTGCGACATATAGCGCAGCCGCCAGGATTGACAAGATTTTCTTCATTGATTTATAGTTATTTAGTGTTAGCATCATCAGAAGCATGTGCGCAGGACTTCCGCAACACTGGAGGATTTGCTCATCGTGTAGAAGTGGACCGCAG
>JAFZPY010000080.1 GCA_017552475.1 Bacteroidales bacterium
GGCGATGTAGGTGTCGACGGTGCCTTCGTCTTCGGTGATGTTGCCCCAGACCACTGCGACATAGCGGCGGTCAATGGAGTGGACAAAGAACTGGCGGGCGAGATTTAGCTGTGCCTCGTCATTTTTCGCGACGGCGAGGAGGCCGGAGGTATCCTTGTCAATGCGGTGGACGAGGACGCCCATGCGTTCGTCCTCTGCGCCAGGCCCCTGCGTGATGCCGAGATGGTATGAGAGCGCGTTGACGAGAGTCCCTGAGAAATGGCCGTGGCCGGGGTGGACCACCATGCCGGCGGGCTTGTTGACAATAAGGAAGTCTTCGTCTTCGAAGACTATGTTGAGCGGAATGTTTTCCGGCAGGATTTCCAGACCGCGGCGGCGGTAGGGCATCACGAAACGGATGACGTCCTTGGGACGGACGATGGTATTGGCCTTGGCGATTTTATCATTGACCAGGACGAATCCTTCCTTGATGGCTAGCTGTACGCGATGGCGGGAAGTGTCCTCCATGTGGGTGGAGATGTATTTGTCCACACGAACCGGCTGCTGGCCTCCGTCCACGTTGAAGCGGAAATGCTCGAACATTTCCTGCCCTTCCTCACCGGAAGAGGCTTCTTCTCCCTCCTGCAGGGGCTCTTCCTCCAGGAATTCGTAGAGTTCCTTATCCATTATTTCTGAGGGACTTTGGATGTGTCAAGCGTGAGGTACAGGGTCACGCCGGTACCCATGGTGACGGATTCTGATGACACCGGATCCTGACGCCATACGACAGCGCTGACGGAATCGGCATAGGTGCGTATATCCTTGTCAAAGATGGTTTTACCGCGGTTGAGTGAGTTGTCGGTGAGGACATCCAGTGCACGTGTGTAGCGGAGACCGGTGACTTTGGGCACGACCGCTTTGTCATTGTCATGACTTCTGCCGAGCTGGAGATCAATCTCTGAGCCACTGATGATTTTGGTGCCGGGAGCGATGCTGCGACCGGAGGAGAACTGTTTCAGGACCACGTTCGTAGCGATGTCATCGACGTATTGGAGCCGTCCCACGGAGAGGCCCTTGTTGGTGAGCTCGGCTTTGGCTTCAATCAGCGAGCAGCCGACAAGGTTGGGCATGAAGACGGTCTGGGGGACGATGGAGTTGATGGTCAGTGAGATATGCCTCTTTTTCTTCACGGCCTCGCCGGCCTTGGGGGTCTGGCGGTAAACGACGCCTTTCTCAAGACGGCGAACGAAGATAGAGTCGGTCACTTTGATCCTGACGTCGGCCTCGGAGGCGGCTGCGGACGCCTGCTGGACGGTCATGTTGGTGAAATCGGGGACAGTCACCGTCTCGCCGTGACGGGTGAGCAGGGCGAGAAAGACGTTTGCCACCACGCCCAGCACGACAAAAAACAGTACTGCGAGAAGCACGTTTCTGGTAATCCAGTGTGTGAGAACTCTCTTTATATCGTTGAAATCCATATCTTATGATTTGTTTCTGCCTTATATCCTGCAAACTTACGCAAAATTCGCGAAAATTCCTCGTGCAGGGGATATCCAAAATTGTTATATTTGCGTTCATGAAAACTGGACCTCTGATGGCTGTGCTGATGCTGATCAGCGTGATATTGATGTCGGTACCGTTCCTGGTGCCGCATACCGGCGTGCTTGCCCTTTTTGGACTTGTGCCGCTATTGATGATGGAGCGTATTGCGCTGCTATCCGGCATGAAGCGTTTCTGGTGGTGGCATTATTCCGCTTTTGTGCTGTGGAATGCCGCTACAACGTTCTGGGTGTGCAATGCCACCCTGGCAGGCGGCATTGCTGCGGTGCTGCTCAATGCCTTGCAGATGTCGCTCGTTTTCGCGGTGTTCCATTGGAGCCGCAGGAGGCTTAGCGGAGTATTGCCATACATTCTGCTGGCAGCTCTCTGGATTGCCTGGGAACGGTATTATTTCACTTCCGCACAGATTTCCTGGCCCTGGCTCGTACTCGGCAACTCCTTCGCCGATACCATCAGCCTGATTCAGTGGTACGAATACACCGGCACGCTCGGAGGCTCTCTCTGGATATGGGCCGTCAACCTCGGCATCTTCGGCATGTTCGTCGCTCTTTCCGACGGCTCGTGGTTCCGTTTCAACGCCAAAGCCCGTGCCGCCGCCGTGTCCGCCCTTATCCTGACGCTCTTTGCCCCTATGGCCGTTTCAGGCTATATCTGGCATACCTACAAAGAGACCGATGACCCCCTAAACGTCACCATTCTCCAGCCCAACTTTGACCCCTACCAGAAATTCACCTCCATGCCTCAGGCACAGCAGAACGTCATTCTCATGGACCTTCTGGACCAGGCCGCACCTGACACGGCCTCACGGACACTGGTCCTCGCTCCCGAGACCTTCACTTCCGACATCCGTCTCGGCTCCGTCACCGAAAGCCCCACATTCCGCTTATTCACCGGCCATCTTGCAAATTATCCCAACGCATCTCTCATATTCGGCGCCAGCACCCGTGAGTTTATCCAATCTCCCAACCGTCCATCAATGACGACCTATGCCGTTGGCGAAGACCTCTGGCTCCAGAACCGCAACTCCGCCATCTCTGTCGACCATACCGGCCAATACGACATTTTCCACAAATCCAAGCTCGTCGTCGGAGTGGAAAAAACACCCTATCCGGTCATTTTCGTCCCGCTTGACGAACGCCTTGGTCACATCATGGGCCGCGACATCGGACAAGACCGCATATCCACCCTCGACTGCGGCGGCATCCCCGTCGGTACAGCCATCTGCTATGAAAGCGTCTACGGCGAATACTGCACCGGCTACATCAATGCCGGAGCCAGACTTCTCACTGTCATTACCAACGACGCCTGGTGGGGCAATACCCCCGGCTACCGTCAGCATCTCCACTACGCCTCCCTCCGTGCAATCGAGACACGCCGCGACATCGCCCGCTGCGGCAACACCGGCATCTCCGCCATAATCGACCAGCGCGGACGTATCCTCTCCCGCACCCCATGGTGGCAACCCGCCTACCTCAACGGCACTGTCAACCTCAATTCCGCCAAGACCTTCTTTGTCCGTCACGGCGATATTCCCGGCCGTCTCTCTGTCTTCGTCGCAATACTGCTTCTCGCAGCCGCCATTTTCCGCAGGCGCGAAAATATTTAATACGGATATGCAAGGTCCGGCAATTATTGGATTTATCTGGTGTTGAACTTCTCAGAAACATAATATAAAAAGCGATGATTATGAAGAAAAGACATTTTTTATGTGTACTCGCCTCCCTTTTCATGGCAATGATTTCCTGCAATAAGCCGGTGGAAGATGTCGTCACGGACGATCCCGAACTCGGACAGTTCCGGGAAATTGAAGCTTTCATCGACATGTCGAAAAGGAATGTGTACAACGAGGCCCTGCTATGCAATGAATGGGAATTGTACAAAGTGACCTATGAGACATATCTGGACGGTGATCTGACAGAGACGAAAGATATTACCGATCACTGGGGCGATACTGGATATACACTCTATAGGAATCATGCGATGAGCAGGTCTGACGGTGGTGCTGGCGGGACCTGGCTCTACTCACATAACTGTCTTTTAATGAAGATCGAAGGCTATTATGCCTATGAAGTCGTGAAATTGGAGCCGGGCCGGCTTTGGATCAGGATGGAGGATTATCCTATCGGATTGGAATCCGTTCCTTATTTCAAAGACCCCGGAGGCCGGCATTGTTTCATGGTGTTTGAATACATTGCCAAATAACGGGCACCTTCCTGTCCTATACGAAAAAAAGGGGGCAAGCTAATCAAGCTTGTCCCCTTTTTCAGTGTAAAATTCATTTTGCAGAACTGTAAAATCGGTCACCTCTTCGTGACGGATTTTGCATTTGTATTTCTTCTTCCACTTCGTGATGAACGAAGGGTGGAAGATGTCTCCTCTTGAGAGGTAGGCCCCGAGAAGGGGACTTGTCTTCAAGACAAATGACTTGACGCCCTTGTCGGAGACGTAGTAGGAGAGTCTCCTCTCGATCTGCTCGTCAATCACGACGGTCGAAGTGATCTTGCCGGTGCCGTGGCATACCGGACAGGTCTCGGTCGTGTTGATCTCCGTCACCGGACGGATCCTCTGGCGTGTGATCTGCATGAGGCCGAATTTGGTGAGGGGCAGCACGTTGTGCCGTGCCCTGTCGTCGGCCATCAGCTCCTGCATGTACTTGTAGAGGGCGTTGCGGTGTTCGTTGGTCTCCATGTCTATGAAGTCCACGATCAATATGCCTCCCATATCGCGGAGCCGTAGTTGTCTTGCGATTTCCTCCGCCGCGAACTTGTTGACTTCGAAGGTGTTTTCCTCCTGGTCTGTGGTCTTGGCGCGGATGCCGCTGTTGACATCGATCACGTTGAGAGCTTCTGTCGTCTCAATCACGAGGTATGCCCCCTGCTTGATAGGTACCACCTTGCCGAATGAACTCTTGATCTGCCGTGTGACCTCGAAATGGTCGAATATCGGCTTTGATCCGTCGTAGAGTTTTACGATCTTCTCCTGCTCGGGCGAGATCAGGGAGATATACTTCTTAGTCTCCTCGTACACCTTTTCATTGTTGATCCATATATTGGTGAATGAATCATTCAAAAGGTCACGGAGAATTGTGGTGGTCTTGCTGTATTCGGTGAACAGCAGCTGGATACCTTTGCTCTGAGCGATCTTGGTCCATGAACTTTCCCATTTCTCGATGAGTGACTGTGTCTCTCCTACGAGGATGGCCGCATTCTTGCCTGCGGCCGCTGTACGGATGATAGCTCCGTAGTTTTTGGGGAGGATGCTGCGGACCAGGGTCTCAAGTCTTTTTTTCTCCTCTTTCGATTCGATTTTCTGTGACACGCTCACCTTCTCGGCGAAGGGGAGCAGCACAATGTTACGTCCTGCCAATGAAATCTCTGCGGTCAGTCGTGAACCCTTGGTGGAAATCGGTTCCTTCACTATCTGCACGACAATCATCTGCCCCTGCTTGAGCACATTCTCGATGCGTCCCTCCTTGGGGAGGATAGGGCCGAGCTTGATCCCGGAATAGAGCGTCTTCGCATTGGTGTTCTTGTTGACTTTCGTCACGAACTGGTCAAAAGCGTCGAAGTACAGTCCGAGGTCCAGATAATGGATGAAGGCTTCCTTTTGGTCTCCGATGTCCACGAAGGCAGCGTTGAGAGCGGGGAGGAGTTTCTTTACCTTTCCGAGGTAGACGTCTCCAACCGTGAAATTATTCCCTACGCTGGACTCCTTGTTCAGTTCAATCAGCCTGTGGTTTTCCATCAGCGCGATTTGAACCTCCTTCGCCGTCACGTCGACGACGAGGTCTTTGTCCGTTTTTTCAGACTCCATCAGGAATTCAGTATTTTAAAGAACGTTATTTTATAAATAAGGGCCGTCCGGATCCACCGGTCAGCCCAGATCTTTCAGCAGACTGCTAAAATGGCAGACACGGGCGAGAATTACTTCTTCTTGTGTCTGTTCTTGCGCAAACGTTTCTTACGTTTGTGCGTCGCCATCTTATGTCTCTTTCTTTTCTTACCGCTAGGCATAATTCAAAAGTTTTTAGATGTTTATGATTAAATTATTTCTCTTTAACGGCACCTACGAATACCTTGGCGGGTTTGAATGCAGGGATATCGTGTGCCGGGATGGTCATGGTTGTCTGCTTGGTGATGTTTCTTGCAGCCTTCTGTGCCCTGTGCTTGATGATGAAGCTACCGAAGCCACGGAGGTATACGGGGTTGCCTTTGATAAGGGAACCTTTGACGCTTTCCATGAAAGCTTCAACAACTGTCTGTACGGTCAATTTTTCAATGCCAGTCGCTTTGGCGACTTCATTAACTATCTCAGCCTTTGTCATAATATTTATTTTAAGAGTAAATTTCTGGTCGAAACTCTGCCGCTTATACGGCCGATTTTCGACCGCAAAATTAGAACCTTTTTTTTATAATTCAAAATTCAATAATCACAAAATGACAAATTTACTTACCCTTTTTCAGTGGCATGGAGATTGACTATATAACGTGCGGGATGATTGTGCCTGTATGTTATGACATATTGGCAGAACATCCCGCTTTATGAGCAAACAGATTTACTATAATATATGAAAGATTACAGCGAATTCCTCACGCCCCATGGAGCCGAAGTCAACATCATCCCTGTCCTGCAGGGTGATGCATTGAAGGATATAGAAGAGGGCGTTCTGCCTGATATACTGCCTATTCTTGCCCTCCGCAATGCGGTCCTTTTCCCCGGCACCGTGTACCCTGTCACAATTGGCCGGGATATGTCAGTCAAGCTGATACGTGACGCCGAAGCAAATGACGGCTTTATCGGCGCAGTGCCGCAGAACGACATCACTGTGGACAATCCGCAGGATGAGGACTTGTTTACATACGGCGTCGCCGCCAAGGTCGTCAAGACCCTTGAAATGCCTGACGGTACACTCACGGCCATCCTTCAGGCCTTCTCCCGCATCGAGATACTGAGCGTGGTAGAGAACGTGCCGTATTTCAAAGCACGCGTGAAGCAGCTTCGTGACACTGAGCCCGACCAGGAGGACAACAAGGTGAAAATGATGATTGAGGCCGTAAAGGAGAAGGCAACCGCCATCATCCGTGCCTCCAACTTTGTCCCCAAGGAGGCTGTCAGTGCCCTCAACTCAATCAATCACTTCAGCTTCCTCGTCAACTTCGTGGCTACCACCATCGAAGTCGAGAACTTCGGTGACAAGGTGAACCTGCTGACATATTCGGATCTCTCGCAGCGCGCCATGGCGCTCCTGACCGTTCTTGACAAGCAGGTGCAGCTCCTCAAAATCAAGCAGGAGATCAACCAGAAAGTCAAGAGTGACATCGACCAGCAGCAGAGGGAGTATTATCTCAACAACCAGCTCCGTACCATCCAGGAGGAGCTCGGCATGGACGAGGAGGAGGACTTCCAGAAGTTCCGCGCCCGTGCCGCCGAGAAAAAATGGCCCGAATCTGTCAAGGCGATATTTGAGAAAGAAATGGCGAGACTGGAGAAATACAACCCCAGCTCTCCCGACTACAGCATACAGTACAACTACATCCAGTTCATGCTGGACCTCCCATGGGATGTGATGTCAGAGGACAATCTTGACCTCGCCAATGCCCAGAAAGTCCTCGATAAGGACCATTTCGGCCTCGATACAGTCAAGGAACGCATCATCGAATACCTCGCGGTCCTCAAGCTCAAGGGCAACATGAAGTCCCCGATCCTCTGCCTCTACGGCCCTCCCGGAGTCGGCAAGACCTCGCTCGGCAAGTCAATCGCCAGGGCGCTGGGACGTAAGTACGTCCGTATCGCCCTGGGCGGCATGCATGACGAGGCCGAGATAAGAGGTCACCGCAAGACTTATGTCGGTGCCCTGCCGGGCCGCATCCTGAGCGGCCTTGAGCGCGCCGGCACATCCAACCCGGTAATCGTACTCGACGAGATTGACAAGCTCGCGTCCGACATCAAGGGCGACCCTTCATCCGCCTTGCTCGAAGCACTTGACCCCGAGCAGAACTCGACATTCCACGACAACTACCTCGATATCGACTATGACCTCTCCAACGTGATGTTCATCACCACGGCCAACGGCATCTCATCCATCCAGCCGGCCCTCCGCGACCGTATGGAGATGATCAATGTCACCGGCTATCTCGCCGAAGAGAAGGCCGAAATCGCCAGGCAGTTCCTGGTGCCCAAACAGCTTGAAGAGCACGGCCTCGAAAAAGGTGACATGCGCATCGATCCGGCCTGCACGAGAGCCATAATCGACGAATACACCCACGAGTCAGGTGTCCGTGGCCTTGAGAAGCAGATAGCGAAAATCGCCCGCGTCACCGCAAAGAAAATCGCCCTCGGACAGGATTATCCCAAGGTGGTGAAGAAAGAACATCTCAAGGAGTACCTCGGCCTGCCCGTTTCATTCCATGACAACATCAAAGGCAATGAGGCCCCCGGCGTGGTCACAGGCCTTGCCTGGACCGAGATGGGCGGAGAAATCCTCTTTGTCGAGAGTCAGGTCAGCAAAGGCAAGGGCAACCTCTCCATGACCGGCAACCTCGGTGATGTCATGAAGGAGTCCGCCCAGATCGCATACCAATATATAAAGGCGCATCCTGAGATGGCAAACATCTCCGCGGACGACTTCGCGTCCAAGGACATCCATGTCCACGTGCCCGAAGGCGCCACTCCCAAGGACGGCCCGTCCGCCGGTATCACCATGGTCAGCTCCATGGTCTCCGCCCTGCGCGGACAGAAGATAAGGAGCGGCGTGGCAATGACCGGAGAAATGACCCTGCGCGGCCGCGTGCTGCCTGTCGGCGGTATCAAGGAGAAGATCCTTGCCGCCAAGAGGGCGGGCGTCAGCACCATCGTCATTTCTGAGGACAACAGAAAAGATATTGAAGATATTAAGGAAATATACGTAAAAGGTCTTACCTTTGTCTATGTGAAGAACATCTCAGATGTGATTGACTTCATATTCTAGACATGGACGTAAGAATAGAAAATAGTTGGAAAGAAGCACTCCGGGACGAGTTTTCGGAAGAGTATTTCGCGGAGATGGTTTCTTTCCTGCATGGCGAAAAGGCTGCCGGGAAGACGATTTATCCTCCGGGCGGCCTTATTTTCAATGCCTTTTCGCTGACTCCGGTGGACAAGGTGAAGGTCGTGATCCTCGGCCAGGACCCTTATCACAATCCCGGACAGGCCATGGGTCTGTCGTTTTCAGTGCCGAAGGGCGTTCCGGCACCTCCGTCACTGAAAAACATATTCAAGGAAATAGGTACTGACCTCGGCATCGCGATGAGCGGTTCGCCGGACCTCACGCCGTGGGCAGAGCAGGGAGTCCTGCTACTCAACACGGCGCTGACCGTTGAGGCCGGCAAGGCCAATTCCCATGCGGGAATCGGCTGGGCACGATTTACGGATGCCGTGATCAAGTATCTGTCAGATACCCGCGAAGGCATCGTCTTTTTGCTGTGGGGCAATTTTGCCCGCTCCAAAAAGACGTTGATTGACGCTTCGCGTCATCATGTGCTGGAGGCGGCCCACCCGTCCCCGCTTGCCGGGGGCGCTTTTTTCGGCTGCCGACATTTTTCGAAAACCAACGAGATTCTCCTCTCCGAGGGCAAATCTCCGATTAACTGGCAATTATAATGACTCACAAAATGCATAAAGCCCTTTTCCCGGGCTCGTTTGACCCTTTTACCGCAGGACACCTGAATATCCTTACCCGAGCCCTCACGATGTTCGACGAGGTCGTCGTCGCCGTGGGCATCAATCAGGATAAACGTGGTTTTTTCGAGATGGAGAAGCGTATTTCCATCATTGAGCAGGCTATTGCGGGACTGGATGGCGTGTCTGTCATCAAGTATGACAACCTCACCATCGACACCTGCCGCGAACTTGGCATCAGACATATTGTCAGGGGAGTGCGCAACATGATTGATTTCGAGACGGAGCGAAGCATCGCCGACGCCAACAGGCGCCTGGCTCCCGAGATCGAGACCATCATCATTCCGACCGCGCAGGAATTTGCGCATATTTCTTCTTCCGCTGTACGGGATATCCTGCAGCATCATGGTGATTATTCGGCGTTTATTCCTGAAGGGGTGAAGCTTTGAGAAGACTGGTTGTCATATTGGCTGTTGTCATGTCCTTGTTGGGGGATATGGTGGCGCATGCCCAGGTGGCTGACACTTCGCGTTTTGAAGTGTTGGGCGCCAGGCTGGACGAGTATTTCGCCTCTCTTGCGGGCGAGAGCGTTGATGTGCAGAACAGGGAGTGCGATTATATCATTGAGTCGTGCAGGGATTCGCTGACAAGGCAGTATGTGACATTGAGGGTGTACGGGCATTATGTGTCATCCAAGATCATGGGTGACGAGGCCGTGGCCGTGCATGTTGCGGATAAATGGATATTGAGCGGGAAGGTGGCGATGAAAAGTGAGATTGACAGGATCAATGCCCAGATTTTTGCTGATTTCCACAGGTCTTCGCTGATAGGGATGAAGGCGCCGGTGCTTGAAGCAAGGGATACTGCGGGCGCGAATGTGAAGTTGCCGTTGCCCGGCAGGTATTCGGTGTTGTATTTCTATGATACCGATTGCATAAGTTGCAGGATGGAGACGCTGGCGCTCAAGGAGATGCTGGGGAGAAAGGGATTGGACGGCACTCTGGTGGCGTTTTATGTGGGAGCCGGCGAGGATGCGTGGAAGAGTTATCGTGAGAAATCGTTGAGGTTTGGCAATGTGGAGGTCATGCATGTGTGGGACCCGGAGGGGGAGTCGGATTTCCGGAGGCTGTACGGGGTGTTGAAGACGCCGTCGATGCTGCTTGTAGGACCGGATGGCGTGATTGTCGGCAGGGGACTGGATACCGGAGCGCTGGAGATATTGCTGGACCGTATTGATAATGGGGAGTATGAGTATGGCGGCGAGGAGGCGTATGCGATGCTGGACAAGGTGTTTGCCGATGGACCCGGGGACGAGGAGGATATTTTGAAGATGGGTCGTTTTATTGAAGAAAGCACTCTTAGTGAGGGAGATACGTTGGGATTTAAGCGGATGACGGGGGATATGTTGTATTGGCTGACTTCTCGCAGGGGCAGGGCGTATAAGATGGCTATGGGACCTTTCGCGGAGGAGTTTGTGCTTGGGAAGGATGTCTGGAGGACGCAGGAGGATTCGTTGAAGGTGGTAGGGCTGGCGCAGATGGTCCGCGGATTGTCGGAACTGGCACCGGAAGGGAAGAAGGTGGCTGACGTGAAGGCGTGGGGCGTGCTTTTGGGGAAGCGGTTGTTCGGGGGAGTTGCCCGTCGTGAGGGTGAATTTTCGCTTAGGCGCCTCGGTGGGGCGGCGTTTGTGGTGTTCTATACGCATGGCTGCCCGAATTGTGAGGAGACGCTCGCGGCAGCTGAGAAGGTGGCGGGGAGTTCGCGCAAGAAGGTGCTGTTGGTGGACATGGATGAGGTATTTTCGCACTCTTCCGATATGGCCGGGCGGTTGCTGGAGAGTTTTGACCTGTCGGCGCTGCCGTTTGTGATGGAACTGGACAGGAGAGGGGTAGTGACGCGGAAGTATGTGGATTTTGCTGGAAATTAGCTATATTTGTACATTGTGACCAGAAAACTTAAAATAAAAGGTGTGGATCCTTCTTTCCTTGACAAGCAGAAGGAGTCTATGCTGCGACGCAACCGTCAGGTGCTACTTCTGAACGACAACGAGAAGGCTGCCGTTGACGAGTTCTGCCGCCGCTATAAGGTTCAGTCACGCGCCTCCCTGCTCAGGGAGATGATTATGGAAAAGGTCCTTGAGGGACTTAATGAATCACATCCAACATTGTTCTGATATGAAAGGAGTTTATGTTTTTCTAGCCGACGGTTTCGAGGATGTCGAGGCCCTCGGTACCGTGGATGTCCTCCGCCGTGGCGGTGTGGATGTACGCACCGTGTCCGTGACGGGCAGGCTTACTGTTGAGAGTTCACATCATGTGATGACGGTGGCTGACTGCCTGTGGGAAGATGTTGATGCTTCCGCTGAAGGGACGGACGGCGGGGATGTGATGATCTTCCCTGGCGGTATGCCGGGGGCTTCTTCGCTTGCCGCGCATGGGGCCCTGGTCGGGGCGATGAAGAAGCATTATGCTGCCGGTGGCGCCATCGGTGCAATCTGTGCCGCTCCGGGACTGGTGGTTTCGCAGCTGCCGGGCATTGCAGGGCTTCGTTTCACGTGTTATGACGGGTTTGAGACCGCGCCTGTCGCTGCCGGTGGCGTGTATGTCGCCGAAGGTGTCGTGACGGACGGCCGCCTGATTACCGGTCGTGGCCCGGGATATGCATTGGAATTTGGATTGGCGCTTCTTTCTTACCTTTCGGGTCCGGAAAAGGCCGAAGGTGTGAGGGCAGGGCTTTATCTAAAATAGTTTGTTATGTCAACTGGATTAATCTGGCTTATAATGATTGCTGTAATGGTGGGTAGCTTCATCGTTCAGCAGATGCTCAATTCCCGTTTTGAAAAGTATTCCAAGATCGGCAATCCCGGTGGCCTTACGGGGGCTGAGATTGCGCAGAAGATGCTTCTGGATCACGGAATCAAGGATGTAAGGATCGTATCGGTCGAAGGAAAGCTTACGGACCATTTCAATCCCGCTACTGCGACTGTCAACCTGAGTCATGACGTGTATTATGGCCGCTCGGTGGCAGCTGCGGCCGTGGCTGCGCATGAGTGCGGTCATGTCGTCCAGCATTCCGAGGGTTATGCTCCGCTTCGCATGAGATCCGCTCTCGTGCCGGTGGTGAGCTTTGCCAGCAGTATTGTACAGTGGGTGCTGCTTGCCGGCATATTGCTGATTAATGCATTTCCTGGGCTGTTGTGGTTTGGGATTGCGCTTTTTGCGATGACGACATTGTTCAGTTTTATCACCCTGCCCGTGGAGATCAATGCAAGTGCCCGCGCTGTCGCGTGGCTGGAAAATGCCGGTGTTACTGATGCCGGGACACGTCCCATGGCAGTGGATGCCCTGAAGTGGGCAGCCTATACTTATGTCATCGCCGCCATAGGTTCCCTGGCTACTCTCATCTATTATATTTCTGTCGCCAATCGGAGAAATTAAGATATGTTTATACGCGAAGATGATTTCTCGAGGCTGGAACTCAACCTCCCCGCATGCATCGGGAATTTCAGATACTTCAAGGGTAAACTTGAGCCCTCTACCAAATTGCTTGTTCTCGTTAAGGCCAATGCCTATGGGCACGGGGCCGTGGAGTTTGCATCCATGATGCAGCAGGCCGGAGCTGATTATCTGGCTGTGGCCTATCCTGTGGAGGGTATGGAGCTACGTCAGGCAGGTATTTCGCTTCCTGTTCTGGTCCTGACTGCCGGGACGGATTTCTTCAATGAGATTATTGACTACCGTCTGGAACCCGGTATTCCGAATGTGTTTGCGCTGAAGGCTTTGATTGATGTGCTGGAGAAGCGCGGGCTGAAGGATTTCCCCGTGCATATCAAACTTGATACGGGTATGCACAGGCTCGGTTTCATGACTCATGAGATTCCGGAGCTGTTGAAGGTGCTGCGCTCGACCGATGCCGTGAGGGTGAAATCAGTGTATTCGCATCTGGCCGTCGCGGAGGTGCCTGAAGAGGATGAATTTACTCTCGGACAGATCAGGATGTTCAAGTCCAATGCTGACACCATCACTGCCGGTATCGGCTATAAGCCTATGTATCATGTGCTTAATTCGGCCGGTATTGAGCGTTTTACTCAGTATCAGTTCGATATGGTGCGCCTCGGTATCGGTATTTATGGCATCAGCGCACTGCCGGATGTGCATCTCGCTCCGGTCGCTTCGCTAAAGTGTAAGATTTTGCAGATCAAGACCCTTCGCCCGGAAGACGGTACTATCGGATATGGCCGCTATGGACATATCGCTCCCGAAGGAACTACCATCGCCACTATACCCGTGGGCTATGCGGACGGTATTGACAGGCATCTTGGACGTGGCAATGCTTCGTTCTCTGTCAACGGGCATCGTGCTCCCACCATCGGCAACATCTGCATGGACATGTGCATGATTGATATCACCGGCATCGACGCCAAAGTCGGCGACACCGTCACCATCTTCGGCGAGGACCCCACCATCTCCGAGCTTGCCTCAATTCTCGGTACTATCCCTTATGAGATTCTGACCTCGGTACCGCGAAGGATTGAAAGGGAAGTGCATAGGAGGTAGGGCGAAATGTGCCCCTTGCTATGGGGCGCTTCGGCCTTTGTTATGAGCTTTATTTTCCAAACTAGACAACCTATGTTTACGAAAAGAATTCACCACTTAACTGCAGGGAGGCGGCTTGCGTTTGCAAGTAATGTCGTCGCGTACGGATTACTGTTATTGCTATTTATTTCCGCGCTGTTTTGCGTCTGGAGTTGCAATGGACAAGAAGATAAGTATTATATCACTATTCAGAATAACTCGGAGAAAGAGATAATATATCAAAGTTCTCTTTATTCTTCAATGGCTGATACGACATGTTTTAAGCCTATGACAAAAAGGGAATATAGGCAGCTTATCGATTTCTGTATGATTGAACCACATTCATGTCGGAAAGTGGGTATAGATATAGTGGTTAATTGTTTGCAAAGCTATCCAAATACGGCATGGTCCTTGGGCATCTTCAATCGTGAGGATATAGATAACATGTCATGTGAAGAATTCAAGAAGGCGTATCCATTGAAAAAAGAGTGGCAATTGACGTTTGAAGACTTGCAGGCATGCGACTGGACACTTGTGTATACGCCGGAGGAATAAAGAGGTGTATATTTTCTGGTAAATATAGTTCGAATGAAAACAAAGCGTGCTTGCTTACCTTGATTATTGCTTTGATGTCATTCGGCTCGTGTCGACTATTTGAAGGTATGATAGAAGCCGGAGATGTGGCTATTTTATTGAAGGACGGCACTGACTACGAGTTGGCGAGTTTCGTTGCAGATGGCCTTAATTCAGGATTCTCCTATCCGGACACGCTGCTTCCAGCTTCGCTCAATACAATTTGTATGAGGGTGCATATAAGTGATTCGGCTTATATTTGTGGATGGAGTGGTCGATATAAAGATTTGGCGTTTCTTACACAGAAAGATACGCTATCAATATATATATATTTAAACAAGATAATGTGCCTGCCATGGGCCGGGAGGAAATTTGTTGAGATATCAGGACTCGAACCTGAACTGAGGGAACCA
>JAFZPY010000008.1 GCA_017552475.1 Bacteroidales bacterium
CCAAAGCCCTCGGCATCGTCCCATGCGGCAGTGGCGACGGGCTGGCCCTGCATCTTGGGCTCAGCCGCAACCCGCGCCGCGCGCTGGAGACGATCCGAAGGTGCGAGATCGAGCCCATGGACTACGGCGAAGTGAACGGGCAGCCGTTTTTCACGACTACCGGTGTCGGATTTGACGCCCGGGTGGGATACGACTTCGCCAAGGCCGGGACCCGGGGACTGCTGACCTATGTGAAGGTCGCGGTGCGTGACTGGTTTTCATACAAGGAAGACGAGTATGACGTGACCGTTGACGGACAGCATTGGCACGGGCGGGCCCTCATGATGACTGTCGGCAATGCCAACCAGTGGGGCAACAACGCGAAGATTTGCGGACCGGCTTCTGTGAGGGACGGAAAGTTTTTCGTGACGATTGTAAAGCCTGTGGGGACATTGAGATTGCTGTCGCTTATTCCTACGCTCATCACGGGCCATGTTGACAAATGCGGCTCTGCGGTGTGTCTGGAGGGCGGCGCTGTTGATATAAAACGCTCCTGCGAGGCGCCGATGCATATTGACGGAGAACCGCTTGTCGCGGGAAAGGAGATTGCTGCACGCATCCATCCGGCAGGATTGAATGTTATTATCGGAAAGAAAAAGGAATTGATATGATAAAGAAAGATTGGTTTAAATACTTTGCGCCGAGGTTCGCCGCCCTTGCGGTGGTACTGGGCTTCGTGCTGCGTATAGTGCTCCTGTTCATGCCGCTTACGGTGCGTGATTTTTCATTTGGGGCGTATCTGCGCATTTTCGCTCTTGGTGCTGTCAATGATGTTGCGTTTGCCGCACTTGCGCTTGTGCCGGCGTTTGTCATTTATTCGTTCATGACGGATGCGAAGTATACGAAGCCTGTGGGGTATGTGATTGAGGCGCTGTTGGCAGCCCTGGCGGTGTATGTCATTGGATTTAATGATATTACCGACGAATATGGCGGAGTGGTGCCGGGAATTGCAGATGCTCTGGTGGCATTGTTCCTTATTTGCTTTAGTATCAAATTGTTCGTGCCTGCTGTGAGGAAAGGCTGGAGGACTGTTGCCGTGGGGCTGCTGATGTTGACTTACGTGGTGTGCGCGGTGACGATATGGGTGTGCGAGATTGTGTTCTGGGAGGAGTTTGCGGTGAGGTTCAATTTCATTGCCGTGGATTATCTGGTGTATACCAATGAGGTGATCGGCAATATCATGGAGTCTTATCCCATCCTGCCGATGTCGCTTGGCGTGCTGGCGGTGGGCGTCGCTATCTGCTGGCTGCTCCTGCGCGGGCATCGTTTGAGCGAGTTCGGTATCGGGTCGTTGAGGCATTATGCAGTGAATCTGGTGGCTCTCGCTGTTGCCGCCGTCGCCGGAACGGCCTGGCTTCATTGGGGTTATCGCAACCTTGTGACGCCGAATACGTTTGTTACCCAGCTGCAGGAAAACGGCTGCTGGGACTTCCTGGAGGCCTTCTCATCCAATGAACTGGATTACCGCCAGTTCTACGAAATGCTTCCTGAGGAGGAGGCCGAAGCACTGCAGCAGGAGATGTGCGGACAGGATGCAGATGGGGTCAGGAGGATTGTCTCTGATAAGGAACCGGTGAGGAAGAACATCGTTCTGATCACTATCGAGTCACTCAGCGCGGATTTCCTTGCGGCCTATGGCAATACGGAAGGCATTACTCCCCATCTTGACACCCTGCTCGGACAAAGTCTGGTCTTTGACAATCTTTTCGCGACGGGCAACCGTACTGTGCGCGGGCTCGAAGCTGTGACGGCCTGCATACCTCCGAGCTCCGGTGAGAGTCTCGTGAAACGCCCCTTGTCCGCTCCGCTTTTCACCGTGGGCAACGTGCTCCGTGACGCCGGCTACACCACCCGCTACATCTACGGCGGCGACGCATATTTCGACAACATGGAGGCCTTCTATGGAGCCAATGGCTACGAGATCGTCGACAAGAAGACTTTCAGTAAGGAGGATATCACTTTCTCCAATATCTGGGGTGTCTGCGATGAGGATACATATAAGGTATCGCTCAGGACATTTGACGAGGACTATGCCTCCGGTCGCCCGTTCTTCAGCCACATCATGACTGTGTCCAACCATCGTCCATATACCTATCCCTCCGGCCGTATCGAGTTTGACGGCAACCCCATGTGCCGTGCCGCTGCGGTCAAGTACACCGACTATGCTATCGGCGCTTTCCTGGAGGAAGCCTCACGCAGGCCCTGGTTCAACGAGACGGTGTTCGTTATCATGGCTGACCACTGCGCATCGAGCGCCGGTAAGACCAGCCTCCCTCTGGAGGGATACCATATCCCTGCATTTATCTATGCTCCGGGCTTCATCGAGCCTGCCAGGGTGGAGAAGATTTGCTCGCAGATTGATGTGATGCCTACTTTGTTCAGCCTTCTGGGCATGTCATACGATTCGCGTTTCTATGGACAGGATATTCTTGATCCTGATTTCCGCGAGCGTGCGTTCATGGCTACATATCAGGATCTGGGTTACTATGCCGACGGTATCCTCACGGTGATGTCTCCTGTAAGGATGGTTCGCCAGTATGAGGTGAGCCGTCAGGATGGATGGAAATACGAAGAGCGGCTGATGGAAGAAACAGCCGGGCAGCAACTCCGCGAGGCCCAGGCTTATTATCAGACCGTCAATCTCGCTCACGCCGCCTCCGGCAGATAGGTATTTTCATTTATTTTTTGCAACTTTGCAATGTAAAAACGTTTTAAATGGCATACTTACTTGGATACGATGTAGGAAGCAGTTCCGTGAAGGCGAGCCTTGTTGACTCATGCAGCGGAAAATGCGTGGCGACGTCTTTTTATCCCAAAAGCGAGGCCCCTATAATGTCGCTCAAGTCCGGATGGGCGGAGCAGGACCCTTCTATGTGGTGGGAAAACCTTTGCCTGGCTACTGCGGATGTGTTGTCCCGGAGCCGCATAGATCCCGCAGACATCCGTGCCATTGGTATCTCCTATCAGATGCATGGTCTTGTATGCATAGACAAGGAGTGCAATGTTCTCCGTCCGGCCATCATCTGGTGCGACTCCAGGGCTGTCCCTTATGGCCAGAAAGCGTTTTCAGACCTGGGGCAGAATAAGTGTCTCGGGCATCTGCTGAACTCTCCCGGCAATTTCACGGCATCCAAGCTCGCCTGGGTCAAAGAGCACGAGCCGGAGGTGTATGGCCGAATCTGGAAAATAATGCTTCCGGGCGACTACATTGCCATGAAACTGACCGGTACCATCTGCACCACTGCGTCGGGACTATCCGAAGGCACTTTGTGGGACTTCCGCGAGGATGCCCCCGCATCGTTCCTGCTTGATTATTTCGGCTTCGACGCTTCCGTGCTGCCCGAAATCAGACCGACTTTCTCCGAGCAGGGCCGCCTCTGTGAATCCGCAGCACGTGCACTCGGCCTCGCAGCCGGCACTCCGGTAACATACCGCGCCGGCGACCAGCCCAACAATGCTCTCTCGCTCAATGTTTTCAATCCCGGTGAGATTGCCTCCACAGCCGGCACCTCCGGCGTCGTCTACGGAGTCAGCGGTCAGGTAAGCTACGACCCCGAGTCGCGCGTCAATTCTTTTGCCCACGTCAACCATACCGCCGCCGAGCCTCGCATCGGCGTGCTGCTGTGCATCAACGGCACCGGTATCCTCAACTCCTGGATCCGCCGCAACGTGGCCCCCGAGGGCATATCATACCCCGACATGAACACCCTTGCCGCCAGCGTCCCGATCGGCAGCGAGGGCGTCAGCATATTACCGTTCGGCAATGGCGCCGAGCGCATGCTCTCACTCCGCGAGGTGGGCTGCACCTTCTCCGGCATTGACTTCAACCGCCACGGCAAGGCGCATCTTCTCCGCGCCGCCCAGGAAGGCATCGTATTCTCCTTCAAATACGGCATGGAAATAATGGAGAATATGGGAATGCCAGTCAACAAGATACACGCAGGCAATGCCAACATGTTCTTATCCCCTGTATTCCGCGATACCCTGGCCGGCGTATCGGGCGCGGTAATAGAACTTTATGACACTGACGGCTCCGTCGGCGCGGCCAAGGGAGCAGGCATCGGCGCAGGCATCTACCATGACCACAACGAGGCATTCTCCACGCTCGAGCGCATCGATGTCATCGAACCATCATCCTCCACGGAGCTCTACCTCGAAGCCTATGCGAGATGGAAGACAACACTGAACAAATTTTAAAACAATAACACTATATGTCAAAACAGTATTTCCCTGAAATCGGGAGAATTCCCTTTGAAGGTCCCGATAGTAGAAACATTTTAGCATTTCACTACTACCAGCCTGAGCGCATCGTGCATGGCAAACCGATGAAGGAATGGCTCAAGTTCGCCATGGCATGGTGGCATACCCTCGGTCAGGCCAGCAGCGACCAGTTCGGCGGCCAGACACGTTCCTACGAATGGGACCGTGCCGACACGGTGCTCCAGAGAGCCAAGGACAAAGTGGACGCAGGCTTCGAAATAATGCAGAAGCTCGGCATCGGTTACTACTGCTTCCACGACATCGACCTCATTGAGGATACTGACGACATCCGGCAGTACGAGGCCAACATGAAGGCCATCACCGACTACCTGCTTCAGAAGCAGGCCGAAACCGGCATCAAGCTCCTCTGGGGTACTGCCAACGTCTTCGGTCACAAGAGATATATGAACGGCGCAGCCACCAACCCGGACTTCAACGTCGTCGCCCGCGCAGCCGTCCAGATCAAAAATGCAATCGACGCCACCATCAAACTCGGCGGTACCAGCTATGTCTTCTGGGGCGGCCGCGAGGGCTACCAGACCCTCCTCAACACCCAGATGCAGCGTGAGAAAGACCATCTTGCCCAAATGCTCACCATGGCACGCGACTACGGCCGCGCCCACGGCTTCAAAGGCACCTTCCTCATTGAGCCCAAGCCCATGGAACCGACCAAGCACCAGTACGACGTGGACACCGAGACCGTCATCGGCTTCCTCCGCGCCCACGGACTGGACAAGGACTTCAAAGTCAATATCGAAGTCAACCATGCCACCCTCGCCGGCCATACCTTTGAGCATGAACTCACAGTAGCTGTGGACAACGGCATGCTCGGCTCCATCGACGCCAACCGCGGCGATGCCCAGAACGGCTGGGATACAGACCAGTTCCCTCTCGACAACTTCGACCTCACCGTGGCAATGCTCCAGATCATCCGCAACGGCGGCCTCGGCAACGGCGGTTCCAACTTCGACGCCAAGCTTCGCCGCAACTCCACCGACCCCGAGGACATCTTCATCGCCCACATCAGCGGAATGGATGCCATGGCACGCGCCCTTCTCAACGCTGCCGCCATCCTCGAAGAGTCACCCTACAGCGAACTCCTCGACAAGAGGTATGCTTCATTCGCTGACGGCGAAGGCAAGAAGTTCGAAGAGGGCAAACTCACCCTTGAGGACCTTGTGGCATACGCCAAGTCCAACGGCGAGCCCAAGCAGACCAGCGGCAAGCAGGAATACCTTGAAACACTCGTCAATCTGTACTGCAAATAGCGATGTCCTCCTATCGTCAGAAAGGTAGCAGCGTCTACCTCTTTTCAATAGTTCTCGTCGCCGTCATCGGAGGACTGCTGTTCGGTTATGATACAGCTGTCATCTCCGGTGCGGAAAAGGGACTCCAGAACTTCTTCCAGGGAGCTGCGGATTTTCAGTATACTGACGCCCTTCACGGCTTCACTACATCCAGTGCCCTTATCGGTTGCGTCATAGGCGCGATCCTTTCGGGTTTCATGGCTTCGTCATTCGGCCGCAAGAGGACCCTTTTTGTGGCCGGCGTGCTGTTTTTCCTCTCGGCTCTCGGCTCTTACGCTCCTGAGTTCATGCTTTTCAAGAAGGGAGTTCCCTCCATGTCTCTCCTGGTTGCGTTCAATTTCTACCGCATCCTGGGCGGCGTGGGCGTAGGTCTCGCTTCTGCCCTTTGTCCGATGTACATTGCCGAGGTCTCTCCCGCTGACAAGAAGGGTACCCTTGTGTCCTGGAACCAGTTTGCCATCATATTCGGCCAGCTCGTCGTGTATTTTGTCAATTTCCTGATTATCAGGTCTCATGTCAACGACCCGGCGGTAGTCGAATGGACCAGCCGTGTGGGATGGAGGCTAATGTTCGTGAGTGAGTGTGTCCCCGCAGGTCTTTTCGCCCTGCTGATCCTGCTCGTTCCGGAGACTCCCCGTTTCCTTGTGATGAACGGTCAGGAGGACAGGGCCCTGAGAGTCCTTAGCAACATCAACGGAGAGGCCCGTGGCCGGGAGATCCTTTCGGAAATCAAGTCTACCACCGTAGACAGGAAGGAGCATCTTTTGACCTATGGCTGGATGGTTATTTTCATCGGCGTGATGCTCAGCGTATTCCAGCAAACTATAGGCATCAATGCAGTGCTGTACTTCGCTCCGAGGATTTTTGAGTCAATGGGGCTTGGCGATCCGATGATGTACACCGTGTTCATGGGTGTCATCAATATCACCTTCACCCTGCTGGCAGTATTCACCGTCGACCGGATCGGCCGCAAGCCTCTTCTTATCACCGGCTCCGTCCTGATGGGCCTGGGTGCTTTCGGCGTGGCTCTTTCGAGTGTTTCCGACGTCCCCGCCATTGTCCCGGTAGCCAGCATTCTGGTGTATTCGGCTGCATTCATGTTCAGCTGGGGACCGATTTGCTGGGTGTATATCGCAGAATTGTTCCCCAATACCACCCGCAGCCAGGCTGTGGCCATAGCTGTGGCTTTCCAGTGGATATTCAATTTCATCGTATCGTCCACCTTCGTTCCGATGTATACTCGCAGCCCTTTCATGGCCTACGCTATCTACGGCTGCGTCGGTTTCATTGCTGCGGTCTTTGTCTGGAAGCTCGTTCCCGAGACCAAGGGCAAGACTCTCGAAGACATGACTGCCCTCTGGCGAAATAAATAAGGGAACCTGGAATATGAAAAAACCGGAAGCGAGAACTTCCGGTTTTTTATGACTAGAACTGGATGTTGATACCAGTCGTGACATGCATGTTGAGCTTGTTGACCGGGGCCCCCTGAGGAGTGAGCTTGCCGAGGTACAATGCGTCTGTACCAAGGAACAGGCTGACGTACCGGAGGTTGAGGTTGGCTGCAGCACCAAGCGCGAAGCCGAAGGTGTTGTATGCCGCGCTGACCGAGCCGCTGATGACTTTATAGTCGGCATTGAGAGATGCGCGGAGTTCGGACCAGCCGAATGTGCCGGTACGGACTGTAGCGAGGAGACCGGCCGTCATGAATGGCATGAACTTAAGTTCTCCGGCGGCACGGAACGTGGCCGGAAGCATTTCAAATGAAGATACTTCTTCTTCCGGGGTGAGAGATATTATATCGGTGAAATCATCGAATGCACCGGAAAGCTCATCTCCGATTGAGATTGAACCGTCGTCGCCAAGTGGTATATTCGTGGCTCCGGTATATGACCATGAAGTACCCGAGCTGACAGCGTTGATCTTGTTGCTCCAACCAATGCCGCCAAAGTCGGTGATGGAAGCAGAGACCTTGAGGTATTCCGGGATGATTGTGACTTGTGCACCCAGGTCGAGAGCGATACCGTATCCGGATGGAGATTTGATGGACTCGATGTTGTCAATAGTCTTGCTAAGGTCCAGAGAGTTGTCTGCTTTTGTTACGGCCTTGATTCCGTCAATGGCCATGGTCAGAGAACCGTTACCTCTCACTACCCATCTTTCTTCATCGAGGGAGATCTCAAGATTTTTCATGCTGAGGTCCATGTTCGCAAGTCCTACAAGTCCCTTGACACGCGCTCCGACCTTTACTATGCCGGCAACATTGAAGCTTATACCGTAAGCAAGCTCGACGAAGTTTGAAGTGGAAGCAGATAACTTTCCGATGAAATGACTGGAAGACGAATACTCGTCTTTGAGAAAACTGAATAATTCATAAGGGATGCTGGCGGTGGACATACTGCGGGCATTTATGTCCACAGTCTGATAGAACCGGCCGGTCTTAAGCCCCAGGGAGAGGATGTTGAAATTAAAATCTGTCTGTAACTTATTGGCTCCTTTATTGAACTTGCTGAGGGCATTCTCTGCGCTGATGTCAGGGTGAAGGAACGTGACCAGACTGCCGTCAAGCGGCTGGACGAAGGCGTTCATGCCGACATTGCTGCCGGTGCTGATGCTTGCATTGCCAATGACGGGGATGCCGACGAAACTGTGGTTGGGGGTAAGTGCCGGATTGAGTCTGTAGGCGTAGTTGTAGCCTTTCAGGAAGTAACCGGTCTGGAAGTCTTTAGCAGTTACGGTCGCAGCTATTGAGAGAACCGCGGATATTATGGCGATAAGTTTTTTCATGGCTTATTTGTTTTTTATTAGAATGCCCGAGTTGAGGGTCAGACTCACCTCGGTAAACTGAATATACTGTGTGGAGTTAAGAGTTACGGATGTCTTGTCTCCGAAGTTTCCTGTGGTGTGAAGAAGGATTTTATCAAAATTGGCATCATTGTCCGGGAGGGTCAATTTGATACTGACTGGAGAGTATGAGGGAGTCTCAGGACTGCCACTTTCGATGCTTCCGGTCACGTCCATGAATGAACCAGGGATAATGTTGCCTGAAGTGTCGGTGAGACTACCTGAAAAAGAGAGATTGCATGGAATCGTGTTTTTTACAACCATCTTGAGGGTGGCCTCAGTGAAGTGATAGTTGTCTTCGTAAAGTTTGTCCATGCCCTCGATGACAATGTCTCTGCCAACAAAACTGGCAGTGATGATCGGCACCACTACATCTGTAGTAACTCCGCCGGGGAAGATGGTTGCCGGTAAGATGTCTGCTATATAGACCGGTTCGAAACTTCCTACGGGAATGGAATAGCCTTTGGCCAGGATGATGGTCTTGTCCAGATTGTCGTCGGACAAGTCGTAGTCCTTGTCAACGGTGCATGCTGTCGCCAGAAGTGACAGCAAAGCGGTTAGAAGAACAGTTCTTTTCATAACAAATGGATTTAAAATTATCTTTTCATGCGGACGAAAATACTCAGCGGCAGGACTTTGCCGAATGAGTCCCGGAGAGCTAGTTCTCCGGATTCAAGGAGAAGGCATTCTCCGGTATGCTTGCTGGAAGACTCGCCGTCGGGACGTATCCCGAAGGCTTCGCGCACTAGAGTCTCGCCGAGCATGGCGGAGTAGCCGTTGGAATAGAGGTTGAGCACGAGGAATGAATTGCGTGGCGCCAGGATTGCACTGACGTTTTTCAGCAGGTCGAAAAGGAGCTCGTCAAGCTTCCACTTTTCGCCGTCGGGACCGTGCCCGTATGCGGGAGGGTCGAGGATGATGCCCTGGTAGGTGTTGCCCCTCCGCGCTTCGCGACGTGCAAACTTGAGCGCGTCTTCGACGATCCAGCGGATGCCGTCGAGGCCGCTGCGCTCCATGTTTTCGCGTGCCCATGTGACCACCTGGCGCACGGAGTCGAGGTGAGTGACATCGGCTCCCGCGGCTTTTGCCGCAAGGGATGCGCCTCCGGTGTAGGCGAAGAGGTTGAGGACTTTCGGGGCGGGAAGACCATTGGCCTGGTGGATGCGGACAAGACGTGAAGTCTCGCGGAAGATGAATTCCCAGTTGGGAGCCTGCTCGGGGAATACCCCTACGTGTTTGAAAGCTGTGAGACCGAGCCGGAGACTGATGTCCAGGTCTGATGCGGCATGGGTCTCGGGATCAGGCTGTCCTTTATATATAATACTCCACTGGTCGTCCATCTTGCGAAGCCTGTCCCATGTACCGCTGTCTTCCTTGCCGGCCTTGCCGAATCCGGCGCCGGGGGTGAAGCGGACGTGAGAAAGCTTTTTCCATTCGGCTTCCGGGAGCGATTTGTCCCATAAGGCTTTGGGCTCGGGACGGGCCATGACATACGGCCCGAAGCGTTCAAGCTTCTCGCCTCTGCCGGAATCCACAAGACAGTAATCTTTCCAGTTCTCTGACGGATATTCGATTTTCATGCTACAAAGATAAGAAAATCACGGATTTTTAGTATTTTTGCGACGCGAAATTTAGAACATTTATATAAAAGATTATGCAACAGTTTATTGACAAGTATGACTTCACCGGCAAAAAAGCCATCGTGAGAGTCGATTTCAATGTTCCCCTTGACGAGAATTTCAATATCACCGACGATACCCGTATCCGTCGTGCAATGCCCACCCTCAAGAAGGTGCTCGCCGGCGGTGGTTCAGTGATCATCATGTCCCACCTCGGACGTCCCAAGAAGGTGGATCCCAAGTTCTCCCTCAAGCACATCGTTGCCCGAGTATCAGAGTGCCTCGGAGTGCCCGTACAGTTCGCAGAGGACTGCCAGAGCGCTGATGCACAGGCCGCAGCCCTCAAACCGGGCGAGGCTCTCCTCCTTGAAAACCTCCGTTTCTACGCTGACGAAGAAGGCAAACCCAGAGGGCTCGCCGAGGACGCCTCCGATGACGAGAAGAAGGCAGCCAAGGCTGCTGTCAAGGAGAGCCAGAAAGGTTTTGTCAAGAAACTCGCTTCATACGCCGACTGCTACATCAACGACGCATTCGGTACTGCTCACCGTGCTCACGGCTCCACAGCCCTCATTGCTGATTACTTCCCCAACGACAAGATGTTCGGCTACCTCATGGAAGGTGAGATCGAGGCTATCGAGAATGTCCTCAAAAACGGCCGTCACCCTATCACTGCCATCATCGGCGGCTCCAAGGTGTCATCCAAGCTCGCTGTTCTTGAGAACCTCGTAAACAAAGTGGACAATCTCATCATCGGCGGCGGTATGGGTTACACCTTCATCAAGGCCGAGGGCGGCAAGGTCGGCAACTCTCTCCACGAGGATGAGCTCATCCCTCAGGCAAAAGAAATCATGCGCATCGCCAAGGAGCGTGGTGTTAATCTCTCACTCTCCGTCCAGACACGCGTCGCCAATGACTTCTCCAACGACGCCGAGGTCAAGGTCGTTCCTTCTCACGACATTCCTGACGGATGGGAAGGCATGGACGCTGGCGCCGATTCTCTCGAGAACTGGAAGAAGATCATCCTCTCTTCCAAGACCATTCTCTGGAACGGCCCTGTAGGTGTATTCGAGATGCCCAACTTCGCAAAGGGTACTCTCCAGATCGCCGAGGACCTCGCTGAGGCTACAAGGAACGGTGCATATACCCTTGTCGGCGGCGGTGACTCCGTAGCAGCCGTCACCCAGATGGGCTATGCTGACAAAGTAAGCTACGTTTCCACCGGCGGCGGCGCCATGCTCGAGGCTATCGAGGGCAAAGAGCTCCCCGGTATCGCAGCTGTACGCAAGTAAATATGCCATCCCCGGCCTGGTCGGGAATTACTATAATAGCGTTGCACCCTTTGCTTTGGGTACAACGCTATTTTTATGTATATTTGCAGGGTTATGCTTGGACAATTGTTATTCATACATTGGAATGTATCTCCGGAGATGTTCCATATCGGACATTTCGCAGTGAGGTGGTATTCGGTACTATTCGTTTCCGGTTTTATCCTCGGTTTTTATATCCTGCGCGGATTTTTCCGCCGTGAAAAAGTGGACGAGTCGCTACTCGACCCGCTTCTTATGACTCTCCTTATTTCCACGATAGTGGGCGCTCGTCTCGGGCACGTGCTGTTCTACCAGCCTGACTATTATTTCGGCAGCTGGAACGGCTTCCTGGAGATATTCATGCCATGGAGAGGCGGTCTTGCCAGTCATGGAGGGGCTATCGCCATAGTGCTGGCTATGATATGGTATTGTCGCAAGTATGGACCCAAGCATGGTTTTGACTTCATGTGGCTGCTTGACAGACTCGTTATCCCTGTGTGCTTCGCCGGCGCGCTTATACGTTTCGGCAACCTGTTCAATTCCGAGATATACGGCGATGTCACCACCCTTCCCTGGGGAATCGTCTGTGAGCGCAACGGAGAGACTGAGCCAAAGCATCCCACACAGTTATATGAGGCTTTCAGTTACATCATCCTCGGTTTAGGTCTTATGTGCTTGTATCTCAAGCGCCTCGATAAGATAAACCGCGGTACTATATTCGGCATCTTCCTCATCGTCCTCTTCGGCATGAGGTTCCTGATTGAATTCATCAAGGAGCCGCAGGTGGATTTCGAGACTTCCATGACATACAACATGGGACAGCTGCTCAGCGTTCCTTTCATCATCGCCGGTATAGCGATACTCATCTGGAGCATCACCAGGGGCAAACCTTCACAGCATGATTAAAGCCGCTTTTTTTGACGTTGACGGCACATTGGTGCCGTTCGGGCAGAAAGAGATTTCCGACAGCAACATAGCAGCACTTGATTCCCTGCGCTCCGCCGGGGTCAAGGTGTTCGTGTGCAGTGGCCGTCCGAGGTTCCTGATCCGCAACCTGCGTGACTATCCCTTTGACGGCTACATATGCTGTAACGGGGGCGTAGCCTACATTGGTGACGAGGTCATCCACTCCGCTCCGCTTGATCCGGAAGACATCCGCGAAGCGGTCCGCATTTCCGACAAGTTGGATTTCTGCTGCGTTGCTTTCACTGCCGACTATCCGGCACTCAATCTCCGCACTCCGATAGCGGAACGGATGATGGCCGATATCAATATCCATGTCGATGATTCCCACAGCATAGAGGAGGCAATGAAGCTCCCCATATACGAACTGACCATCTTCTGCAGCCCCGAAGATGAGCGGAAATATTTCGCTCCAGCGATGAAGCATTCCGCTTATCCGCGCTGGAATCCCTGTTCCATGGACGTCACTCCCATTGGAATATCCAAATCCGAGGGTATCAAAAAGATTGCCGCCCATTTCGGCTGGGACCTGTCATCCCTGATGTGTTTCGGTGACGGAGGGAATGACATTCCCATGATAGAAGCCGTAGGCTACGGCGTCGCCATGGGCAATGCCGCCCCGGATGTCAAGGCCGCCGCCGACTATGTCACCCTGTCAGACACCGAGGACGGTATCGCCCACGCCCTCCGGCACTACGGCCTCATAAGGTAGTTCGTCGAAAAAATCTCCCGATTTGTCGAAATACGCTTCCTGAGAGCCCGAAGGAAGCGCATAATGGAACTTTTTTTGCTACATTTGCCGAATGCCTTTGAAAAAATATAATAATTATAAATATGTATCAGAGAACCATAACAACGCTCCTGTCATCAATGTGTGCGATGTTGCTTATGACAGCGGTTTCCCAGGCACAGACAGTGCTTACGCTTGACGATGCCATCAGGATCGCCCTCAGCGAGAATACCGCGGTCAAAGTCGCTGACAAGGAGATTCAGCGTAGCGAATACGCCAAGAAAGGCACCTATGCCTCACTTTTCCCTCAGATCAATGGTTCCGCTTCTTTCCAGCGTACCATCAAGAAACAAGTCATGTATATGGGAGGGGATGACTCATCCTCATCCGGCTCAAGCAGTATGTTCTCAGGCATACTCGATCCCATAATGTACTACATAGAGCAACTTTATGCCGGCACCGGAGTGACATACATCCCCTATGTCGCGCCCGCTACGGAAAGCAGTTCGTCGTCCGGCGGCATTGAGGTCGGCAGGCTCAATACATACAATTTCGGCGTCTCCGCTTCCATGCCCGTCGTCAATCCCCAGCTCTGGGAAAGCATCAGGATCTCAGGCGAAGCTGTCGAACTTGCCGTTGAGAAAGCCCGCGAATCCCGCCTCTCCACCGTCACCCAGGTAAAACAGGCCTATTTCGCCGTACTTCTCGCCAAAGAAGCGTTCAACGTCTACAAGGAGGTCTATGAAAACGCCGTAGCCAATTTCGAACAGACCGAAAGGCGCTACAACGTCCAGAAAGCCTCCGAGCTCGACTACACCCGTGCCAAAGCCACCGTCGCCAACGCCATCCCCAACGTCTACAATGCCGAAAGCTCCATCATCCTCGCCCTCTGGCAGCTCAAAGCCGTCATGGGCATAGACCTCGACGAAGACATCGACACCGCGGGAGCCCTTTCCGACTTCGCGCAGCATATGTTCTATGACATTCACGAAAACGACGACATCGACCTCACCGGCAACAGCGCTCTCCGCCAGCTCTCCATCCAGGCCGACCAGCTGGCCTCCACCGTGCGCATGCAGAAATACGCTTACCTCCCGACGCTGGCCCTGAGCTTCAGCTACAGCTACAACGCCATGGCCAACAACTTCAAATTCAGCCAATACAACTGGACCCCCTACTCCTACCTCGGCCTCTCGCTGAGCATCCCCATTTTCTCCGGCGGCAAACGCCACTCCGACGTAAAACAGGCAATCATCCAGAAAGAAGAACTTGACCTGCAGAAAGTCAACACGGAACGCCAGCTCCGCATCGGCATACGCCAGTACCTCCAGACCATGGAGACCAACATGAAGAGTTACAACTCCGCCCAGGACGCCGTCGCTACCGCCCAGAAAGCCTATGACATTGCATCCAAATCCTACAACGTCGGCCGCAGCACCCTCACCGACCTCAACGACGCCCAGCTGGCACTCACCCAGTCCCGCCTCAACGTCTCACAGGCCATCTACAACTTCGTAACAGCCAAAGCGAGCCTGGAAGAAACAATAGGATTTGACTTCACCGAATAATAAAATTTACCCGATATGAACAACATCACCAGAGCTGCGCTTTTTGCAGCCATCATCCTTTCAGCCGCGGCATGCAGCCAGACAGCCTCCAAGAGTAACGCGGCCGCCAATACAGCCGACGTCACCCCCTCCGTCTCCGTCGCATCCGTAGAAAAACGCAGCGTCGAGCAGTTCAGCTCATATTCCAGCACAGTCGAAGCATACGCTGTCAATAACATAGCTCCCCAGAGCGCATCCCGCATACGCAAAATCAACGTCGAAGTCGGCGACTATGTCAATAAAGGTCAGGTCCTCGCAGAGATGGACCGTCTCTCCCTTGACCAGGCCCGTCTCCAGCTTGTCAACGACAGCACCGAGCTCGGCCGTCTACGCACCCTCTATGCCGAGGGCGGTGTAGCTAAATCCGACCTCGAGGCAGCTGAACTTGCCTATAACGTACGCCTCTCATCATACAGGAACCTTGAGGAGAACACCATCCTGCGCGCTCCTATCAGCGGCTACGTCACAGCCCGCAACTATGACAGGAACGACCTCTACTCCATGAGCCAGCCTCTTTTCGTGGTCCAGCAGGTGCTTCCCGTCAAGCTCCTCGTCGGCGTATCCGAGAGCGAATACACCAAGGTGAAGAAGGGTGACAACGTCAATATCACTCTTGACGCTATCCCCGGACGCACCTTCACCGGCAAGGTTGAACGCCTCTATCCTACAATTGACGCTGCTACCCATACCTTCCGCGTTGAGGTCGTAGTCCCCAATTCTGACCGCGTCCTCCGTCCCGGCATGTATGCCAAGGTACTCATCACCTTTGGTACCAATGACAATGTTGTCATCCCTGACCAGGCTGTTGTCAGGATGGAAGGTACAGGACAGAAATATGTCTATACCCTCAATGCGGACCAGACGGTATCCTTCGTTCCCGTCACCCTCGGCCGCCACATGGGTTCCGAATATGAAGTAACATCCGGCCTCTCCGGCGGTGAGCAGGTCGTTGTCAAAGGTCAGACCACCCTCAAGGACGGCGTGACCGTACAGGTTATCCGTTAATTAGGAGATAATATATATGAGTATATACAGATCAGCGGTCAACAAACCCGTCACGACCCTCCTGCTGTTCCTGGCGTTTGCTATCCTCGGTATCTTTTCCCTGGTTCAGCTGCCCATCGACAACTTCCCCGATATCGAGTCCAACACCATCATGGTGATGTCCTCCTATCAGGGCGCGAGCGCGGAGGACGTGGAAAACAACCTCACAAAGACGCTTGAGAACACCCTCAACTCCGTCAGCAACCTCAAGAACCTCACCTCACAGTCCAAGGAGAATGTCTGCATCATCACCCTCGAATTCGAATACGGTACGGATATAGACGTGGCCACCAATGATGTCCGCGACAAGCTGGACATGGTGAACTCCTACCTTCCGGACGGAGCATCCACCCCCGTCATATTCAAATTCAGTATGGCAGACATGCCTATCCTGATACTCTCGGCTACTGCCGACCAGAGTGTTTCCGCCCTCGAGAGAATACTGGACGACAAGGTCTCCACTCCGCTTGCACGAATATCCGGCGTGGGTACCGTATCCGTCATGGGTGCGCCCAAGCGTGAGATTCAGGTCTACGTGGACCCAGGCAAGCTTGAGGCATACAACCTTACGATTTCCGGTATATCTTCCGTCATCGCGGCAGAGAACAGGAATGTCCCCAGCGGCAACATCGATGTCGGTTCCAATACCTATGTCCTTCGTATCGAGAAGGAGTTCGACAATCCGGAAGAGCTCTCCGACGTCGTTGTTGGCTACAGCGGCGGCCAGGCCGTTTACCTGAGGGATGTCGCCCGTATCGTCGACGGTGACGAGGAGCGTTCCCAGGAGTCATATACCAACGGTACCCGTGGCGCCCAGATCATCATCCAGAAGCAGTCAGGTGCCAATACCGTCAATGTCATCAAGGATGTGAAGAAGGCTATGAAAACCATCGAGAAGAGCCTTCCTTCCGACGTAAAGATCACTACGATCATCGACAGTTCATCCAACATTATCAATACCCTCAACTCCCTCAAGGAGACCATCGCCATCACATTCCTCGTCGTAATGCTCGTGGTGTATGTATTCCTCGGACGCTGGAGGGCCACCTTCATCATCATCCTGTCCATCCCTATCGCGCTGCTGGCCTCCCTGATGTATCTCTATGCCACAGGAAGTACGCTCAACATCATATCGATGTCCGCGCTTTCCATCGCCATCGGTATGGTCGTGGATGATGCCATCGTAGTGCTAGAAAACATCACGACGCATTTGGAAAAGGGTGAGAAACCCAAAGAGGCGGCCGTTCACGGCACTGCCGAGGTGGGTATCTCCGTAATTGCGTCCACGCTCACCATGCTCTGCGTGTTCCTGCCCCTTACCATGCTTTCCGGTATAGCCGGTATCATGTTCAAGCAGCTCGGCTGGATTGTCAGCATCATCATGATTGTCTCCACGACGGCGGCTCTGACACTGGTCCCGATGATGTGCTCCCAGATCCTTCGTCTGAAGCCCCAGACCGGCAAGTTCCATAAGTTTATATTTGTCCCGATCAATAGATTCCTCGACAAGATATCAAGGGGATATGCCCGCCTCATCCGCTGGTGCATGAAGCGCAAGAAACTTGTTCTTGCCGTAGCCGTCGTCGTCTTCGGCGTAGTGGTTATAGGCCTAGGCTATAATATCAAGACCGAGTACTTCCCGACTATGGACCAGGGCCGTCTGACCGTCAGTCTTGAGCTTCCTATCGGTACGTCGCAGGATGTTACCCGTGAGGTGGCGGCGACTATCTACGAGAAGATTCTTTCCGATGTCCCCGAGATCAAGGTCATGAGCTACCGCTTCGGACAGGCTGACTCCGAGAATGCCTTTGCTTCCATGCAGAGCAACGGTACCCATATCATCAGCATGAACATCAATGTCGGCAGCGTCGACGAGCGCAAGCGCTCTACTTCCGACATTGCTGCCATCGTGCGCCAGGACCTCAAACTCTTCCCTGAGCTTACCAGAGCCACCGTTACCGAGGGTATGGGCGGCATGGGTGGCGCTTCCAGCGTCAAGATCGAGGTCTACGGCTATGATTTCGATGAGACTGGTGACGCTGCCAAGACTCTCAGGAACAAGATGAGGGAGCTTGATGTCTTCGCCCAGGTCAACATAAGCCGTGATCAGGATACTCCCGAATATGTGGTCGATTTCGATCGTGAGAAACTCGCGATCAACGGCCTCTCTTCCACGATGGCCGCATCCTATGTAAGCTCTGCCATCAGTGGTACCGTCGCTTCATACTATCGTGACTCCGGCGAGGAGTATAATATCCGCGTCCGCTATGCTCCTGAGTTCAGGACAGGCGTTGAGGACCTTGAAAATATCGTGGTATACACCCCTGCCGGCCGCGGCATCAAGGTCAAGGACCTCGGTCGCATCGTCGAGGCCAAGGTGCCTCCTACCATCGAACGCAAGAACCGTGACCGTGTCGTCACCGTGACTGCGATCATGGCAAAGGGCAAGGCTCTCAGCCAGGGCGTGGAATCTGCCCGGAGGGTTATTGACGACACTGATCTGCCTTCCGGCATTTCTACGGTAATAGGCGGTGACTATGAAGAGCAGCAGGACATGTTCAAGGATATGGGCATGCTCATGGTCTTGATCGTGATTCTTGTATACATGGTGATGGCTTCCCAGTTCGAGTCTTTCCTCGGTCCTTTCGTCATCATGTTCTCCATACCGTTCGCCCTTGTGGGTGTAATCCTCGGTCTCACCGTTTCCGGCACAGCCCTCGGTATGATGGCCATGATCGGTATCATCATTCTCCTTGGTATCGTTGTGAAAAACGGTATTGTGCTCATTGATTACACGATCCTTCTCCAGGAGCGTGGCTACAGTGTGCGCGATTCTTCAATCATTGCCGCCAAGAGCCGTCTCCGCCCTATCCTCATGACAACTCTCACCACGGTGCTCGGTATGCTGCCTATGGCTGTCGGCACCGGAGAAGGCGCGGAAATGTGGCGTTCTCTCGGTATGACGGTGTGCTGGGGTCTCAGCATCTCCACGCTCGTCACCCTTATCCTTATTCCTACGCTCTACTGCGGATTCTCCGAGCATCGCGAGAGGCGCAGGGTGCGCAGGGAAGCCAGAACCAAATAAAGAATCCATCCGATGAAAGCGATATTCATAGCATTCAACCAGGCCTACAACGAGGAGATTGTAGACATTCTCTTTTCCTGCGGCCAGAGAGGCTACACCAAATGGGAGGAGATCGGAGGCCGCGGTTCGGTCGCCGGCGAGCCTCACCTCGGCACCCATGCATGGCCTACCCAGAACCATGCTCTTTTCGCCGCTGTCCCCGATGACCTCGTCCCCCGCATCCTCTCCGCCCTCCGCGACACCGACAACGCCCACCAGGACCTTGGTCTTCGTGCCTACGTCCTCCCTATCGAGGAAGCCTTATAAGGCTTCCTCTAATACTATCCACCCCCGGCTGCTACGCAGCCACCCCGGTGGGGTATGCCGCTACACTGCGTTCCGCGGGCATCTCCGCGGCTGCGATTGCCGACGGCAATCTTGCGCGCTCCGATGCGGCGCCTGAAGCGCCTTATTAGCCACATCATTCAGACAATACCCACACCAGGTCATTCCTGAGCCAAGCTTCTTCTCTCGTCATTCTTGGCCCGAAGGGCCGAGAATCTCAAGAACGAATTCTTCAAACGCATGGCCTTTGCGGCTGTGCGTTACTTTTTCTCCTTCGCGAGGGCGCAGGTCGTCGAACCCTCCGTTTCACTCCGTCCTTCCCGGCGTCTCCTTCGTCATCGCTGCGCGATAACTTGTATCCGCCGGGCCCCTTCCTCTCATAGCCGAGGACGGCTAAGGTTCGCCTGACCTGCATCCCTCGCTCCGGAATGCCCCGCTTCCTCCCTCGTCATTCCTGAGCCAAGCTTCTTCTCTCGTCATTCTTGGCCCGAAGGGCCGAGAATCTCAAGAACGAATTCTTCAAACGCATGGCCTTTGCGGCTGTGCGTTTCCTTTTACTCCTTCGCGAGGGTGCAGGTCGTCGAACCCTCCGTTTCACTCCGTCCTTCCCGGCGTCTCCTGCATCATTCTTGGCCCGAAGGGCCGAGAATCTCAAAAACGGATTATTTATCATATTGAACAAGGGAACGATATTTTTCGTATATTTGTGTTAGCTAAAACCAAAAATTTTTAATAACACACTTCTGTTATGAGTAGTTTGTTCTACATTGTCCCGGCAGCGGCCCTTGTGGCGCTGTTTTTTGCATGGTACTTTTTCCGCAGCATGATCAAAGAAAGCGAAGGGACTCCCACGATGAAAGAAATCGCCCAGTATGTACGAGAGGGCGCCATGGCTTATCTGCGCCAGCAGTATAAAGTCGTTGTCATTGTCTTTATAGTTCTCGCAATATTCTTTGCGATACTTGCCTATGGTTTCGGCGTGCAGAACCCCTGGGTTCCGTTTGCATTCCTCACCGGCGGTTTCTTCTCGGGCCTTGCCGGCTTCATTGGCATGAAGACCGCGACATACGCTTCCGCCCGTACGGCAGAGGCTGTAAATCATTCACTCAACAAGGGCCTTAAGCTCGCATTCCGTTCCGGTGCCGTCATGGGCCTGACCGTCGTAGGTCTCGGACTTCTTGATATTTCCATCTGGTACTGGGTACTTAACATTTTTTATGATCCCAGTGAGACCCAGAATCTCGTGACCATTACCACGACCATGCTGACCTTCGGCATGGGCGCATCGACACAGGCGCTCTTTGCCCGCGTCGGCGGCGGTATTTATACCAAGGCGGCCGACGTCGGTGCCGATATCGTCGGCAAAGTGGAGGCAGACATTCCCGAGGACGACCCTCGTAATCCCGCCACCATCGCCGACAATGTCGGTGACAATGTCGGCGATGTCGCCGGCATGGGCGCCGATCTCTACGAGTCTTACTGCGGCTCCATCCTTGCCACCATGGCTCTTGGCGCTTCTGCGTTCTTCGGTGATACAGCCATGCAGATCAAGGCTATCCTTGCTCCTATGTGCATCGCTGCAGCCGGCGTAGTCCTCTCAATCATCGGTATCTACGCTGTCCGCACAAAAGAAGGCGCCGACCTCAACCGCCTCCTCAAGTCCCTCAGTCTCGGTACCAACCTTGCTGCTGTCCTCATCGGTATCGTGACTTTCGGTATCCTCTACGCCCTGGGCTTCACCAACTGGTGGCAGCTTTCCCTCGCTGTCGTCGCCGGTCTCATCAGCGGCGTCATCATAGGCAAGATGACCGAGTATTACACTTCACACTCCTACAAGCCCACCCGCAAGCTCGCTGAAAGCGCTCAGACCGGCAGTGCCACCGTTATCATAGAAGGCGTCGGCCTTGGTATGGTCTCTACCGCCGTGCCGGTTATTACCATTGTCTGCGCAATCGTAGTTTCCTACCTCTGCGGCGCCGGCTTTACATTTGATCCTGCCAATATCGGCGGAGGCCTCTACGGCATAAGCATCGCCGCCGTCGGCATGCTCTCCACCCTTGGTATCACCCTTGCCACTGATGCATACGGCCCTATCGCGGACAATGCCGGCGGTAATGCCCAGATGTCGGAGCTTGACCCCTCTGTGCGCGAAAAGACCGATGTCCTTGATGCTCTTGGCAACACCACTGCCGCTACCGGCAAGGGCTTCGCCATCGGTTCTGCCGCCCTCACCGCCCTCGCCCTCCTTGCATCTTATATAGAGGAGATCAAAATTGGCTTTGGTCACATAGGACAAACGGTTATCCAGGTTGGTGACGAGGCTGTCGAAGTCGCCAGGGCCACCATCCCCCAGATGATTGAATACTACGAAGTGAACCTGATGAATCCCCGCGTCCTTGCAGGCGTGTTCATCGGCTCAATGATGGCATTCCTGTTCTGCGGTCTCACCATGAATGCAGTCGGCCGCGCTGCCCAGAAGATGGTCGTCGAGGTGCGCCGCCAGTTCCGCGAAATCGCCGGTATTCTCGAAGGTAAACGCCGTCCCAACTATTCCCGCTGCGTTGAAATCTCCACCCGCGCCGCCCAGCATGAGATGATACTTCCGTCCCTCATCGCCATCATCGTTCCGGTGCTTGTCGGCATAATCCTCGGTGTCTCCGGCGTGATGGGCCTCCTCATCGGCGGCCTTGGCGCTGGCTTTGTCCTCGCCATCTTCCTTGCAAATTCCGGCGGAGCCTGGGACAATGCCAAAAAGTACGTTGAAGAAGGCAACTTCGGCGGCAAGAACTCACCGTCCCACAAGGCCACCATCGTCGGCGACACCGTCGGCGACCCCTTCAAAGACACCTCCGGCCCCTCCCTCAACATCCTCATCAAACTCATGAGCATGTTCTCCATCGTCATGGACGGCCTGACGGTAATGGTGAACTAAGTTCACCATTACTGTCAATCTATCTACCCCCTCGTCGCTGCGCGACGGTCCCCCAGGGGACATGCCGCTACACTCCGTTTCACGTCGTTCCGCGGGCATCTCCGCTGCTTCGATGCCTTCGGCATCTC
>JAFZPY010000081.1 GCA_017552475.1 Bacteroidales bacterium
AGGGCCTGCTACCGCGAAGTCCTCGAAAGTCCTGACTTCCAGAAGGAATACAATGCCCTCCTGCGCGATTATGTCGGACGTCCGTCGCCGCTGTATCTCTCAAAATCACTGTCGGCACTTCATGGCTGCCATGTCTATCTCAAACGCGAGGATCTCAACCACACCGGAGCCCACAAGATCAACAACGCCATCGGCCAGATTCTCCTTGCCCGCCGTATGGGCAAGACACGCATCATCGCTGAGACAGGCGCGGGACAGCATGGAGTAGCCACAGCGACAGTCTGCGCCCTGTTCAAGATGCCTTGCACCGTCTACATGGGTGCCACGGACATTGCCCGTCAGCGGCCTAATGTCGAGAAAATGCGCCTTCTCGGAGCCAACGTTGTCTCCGTTGAAAGCGGCAACAAGACACTCAAGGATGCTGTCAATGAAGCCCTGCGCGACTGGTGTTCACACCCGGAAGAGACCTTCTACCTTATCGGCTCCGCCGTCGGTCCCCATCCCTATCCCGACCTCGTGGCCCGTCTCCAATCCGTCATCAGCGAAGAAATCCGTGCGCAGCTCACGGAAAAGGAAGGACGTCCCAACCCCGACTACCTCGTAGCCTGCATTGGAGGGGGCTCCAATGCCGCCGGCACTTTCTACCATTATTTAGACGAGCCATCCGTGCAGTTGATAGGCGCAGAGGCGGGCGGTCTCGGCGTAGAGACCGGCAAGACCGCCGCTACGCTCACAATCGGCACTGTGGGTTTCTTACACGGAGCCAAATCAATGGTAATGCAGGACGAAAACGGCCAAGTGGCCGAACCCTTCAGCATCTCTGCCGGACTCGACTATCCGGGCGTAGGACCGCTCCATGCAGAACTTGTGCGCGAACACCGACTCCGTGTCATTCCCGTCAACGACGATGATGCGATGAGAGCTGCCTATGAGCTCAACCGTCTCGACGGCATCCTCCCGGCAATCGAGTCCGCACATGCGCTCGCGGCTCTCCACAAACTTGATTTCAAACCCTCCGACATCGTCGTCATGACTCTCTCCGGCCGCGGCGACAAGGACGCCGATACTTATCTTAAGTACGCAGAACAATACAAAATATGAAAACATTCAGTTACAATGTCGCTTTGCGCCCCATTCCCGGCGACCTCGCCACTCCGGTGAGCACATATCTTAAAATACGCGACCTGTTCCCGCAGAGCGCTCTCATGGAGAGCTCCGACTATCACGGTGCTGAGAACAACCGCAGCTTCATTGCGCTGGAGCCTATCGCATCCATCAGCGTAGCACACGATGAGGTAGTGTACAATTTGCCGGACAGAAGCCGTGAGACAAAGAAAATCAATTCTTCGTTCACTGTTCCGGACGCTTTCGCTGATTTCATGTCGCGTTTTGAAGTACAAGGTGAATATGCGCATTATTGCGGGCTTTATGGCTATATGGGCTTCAATGCTGTGCACTACTTCGAGAACATTGATATAAAAGACAGCCGCGAGTCACGCAATGACGCTCCGGATATCTGTTATATATTATATCGCTACCTGGTCGTATTCAATGATTATCACAATGAAATGATGCTCCTGGGGCTTGAAGGCGACGGCGCCGGAAGCAGAATGGATGACATTGAGCATGCCATCCGCACCGACTCTTTTCCGGTATATTCGTTCCGTGCTCTCGGAGAGGCTGTGTCGACCATTACGGATGACGAACACAGGGAAAATATCCGACGTGGCATTGCCCACTGTATGAGGGGCGACGTGTTTCAGATAGTGCTTTCGAGAAGGTTCGTGCAGAAGTTTGAAGGTGATGATTTCCAGCTGTACAGGGCACTGAGACAGATTAATCCTTCACCATATCTGTTCTATTTTGATTTCGGAGGTTTCAGGATTTTCGGTTCATCGCCGGAGACGCACTGCCGGATAGAGGGAGGACGCGCGTATATCGACCCCATCGCCGGGACTATGAAGCGTATCGGTGACAGGACGAAGGATGAAGCTATCGCCGCAGCCCTTCTCGCTGACCCCAAGGAAAATGCGGAGCACACCATGCTTGTGGATCTTGCGCGGAATGACCTCAGCCGCAACTGCTCCCATGTCAAGGTCGATTTCTTCAAGGATGTACAGTATTACAGCCATGTGATTCATCTGGTGTCCCGTGTCAGCGGTGAGCTGAAGCCCGGTGTCAATCCGATAAAGCTGCTCGCGGACACATTTCCTGCCGGGACTTTGAGCGGTGCGCCCAAGGTGAAGGCTATGGAGTTGATTTCCAGATACGAGCCGCACAACAGGGGAGCCTACGGTGGCTGCATCGGGTTTATCGGGCTCAACGGCTCGCTGAATCAGGCGATTACCATCCGCACGTTTGTGAGCCGCAACGGTGAGCTCTGGTTTCAGGCCGGAGGCGGCATCGTCGCCGCATCGGACGTCGAGGCCGAGCTCGCCGAGGTCAACAACAAGCTCGGCGCCCTCCGCAGGGCTATCACCAAATGTTCGTGCCAGGAATCCTCGGACCAAGCCCAAGGATGACGTGTCGCGTCATTCCTGGCCGTAAGGCCGAGAATCTTAATACAGCAATAAAGATGAAGATACTATTAATAGACAATTACGACAGCTTTACGTACAACCTCAGGCAGTTGCTGGAAGAGGAAGGAGCGGAGGTGACGGTTGTTCGCAATGACAAGTACAACCCTTCTGAGCTCGGAGGATATGACAAACTCGTGCTGTCGCCGGGGCCGGGAATTCCGGACGAGGCGGGAGCCCTCAAGGAGACTGTCAGGATGTGGGCCGGGAAGAAGCCGATGCTTGGCGTCTGCCTTGGACATCAGGCCATAGGAGAGGTATTCGGAGGCCGCCTCATCAATCTCAGCAAGGTATTTCATGGCGTACAGACGTTAGTGACACTGACCGGGGAGGGCGACTATTTATTCGACGGGCTGCCGGAAAAGTTTCCTGCTGGACGCTATCATTCCTGGGTGGTAGACAGGGACAGCCTGCCGGAGAAGCTTGTGGTGACGTCGCTGAGCGACGAAGGGCAGATAATGTCCATGAGGCACCTGGAATACGATATACATGGCATCCAGTTCCATCCGGAATCAGTCCTTACACCGGAAGGACGTACAATAATCAGTAATTTCGTAAAACACCAATAACCCATGAAACAGATACTTGAACGCCTTTTCAGAGGCGAGTTCCTGACTGTGGAAGAATCCCGCAATCTCCTGACCGGCATCGGCCGGAAAGAATATCCCGCCGCGCAGGTCGCAGCCCTGATGACGGTCTACCGTATGCGTCCCATCACAGTGGATGAAATGGTCGGTTACAGGTCGGCCCTCATCGACGCTGCTGTCAAGGTGGACCTGTCAGAATACGGCGCGACTGAAATCGTCGGCACGGGCGGCGACGGCAAGAACACTTTCAATATATCGACATGTTCCGCTTTTGTCGTTGCCGGAGCGGGCTACAAGGTGGCGAAGCACGGCAATGTAGGCTCCTCTTCCGTGAGCGGAGCCAGCAACGTGCTCATGCAGCACGGAGTGAAGTTTTCCTCTGATGAGTCCAAACTGAGAAAGTCCATCGAGGCTTCAGGCGTGGCATATATGCATGCTCCGTTGTTTCATCCGGCCCTTGCCGCCGTGGGCCCTATTAGGAAAGAGATTGGTTTCAAGACTTTCTTCAACCTGCTTGGTCCGCTTACCAATCCTTCCGGTCCTTCGTACCAGCTTCTCGGCGTGGCCGATTTGTCGCAGCTTCGCCTGTATACGGCAGTGCTGCAGCGCCTGGGGATTGGTTTTTCCATCGTCACGTCGTTGGACGGTTATGACGAGATTTCACTGACTTCTGATTTTAAGGTATCGTGCAATGCTACCGAGAGCATATATTCGCCCGAGAGTTTCGGCTTCGAGCGCAGCGAGCCGGGCTCGCTGCATGGCGGCGCGACCCCCGGGGAGGCGTCGAAAATTTTCGACGACGTGCTGGAGGGGCGCGCCACCGCGCCGCAGCGCAATGCCGTCATTGCGGGTGCTGCCTTCGCAATCCGCAATTTCGTGCCTGAGCGGAGTGTAGAGGATTGCATCGCTGCGGCGGCGGAGTCGCTGGACAGTGGCAGGGCGCTCGGGTGTTTCCGTAAATTTGTTGAGATAAATGGCTGATATTCTTGAAACCATCCTTGCAGCCAAGAGGCTGGAGGTAGAGCGCGCACGGGCCGCTGTGCCAGTGACGGAGCTGGAGGCTCAGATAGAGGCCGCAGGCCGTAAGACGCTGAGCCTCCGGGGGGCGTTGGAGGCGTCCGGAAGCGGTGTGATCGCCGAGTTCAAAAGGAAGTCGCCTTCGAAGGGATGGATTCACCCGGACGCCCGTGTGGAGGACATCGCGCCTGCTTACGCGGCTGCCGGAGCCTCCGGGCTTTCCGTCTTGACGGACAGAGAGTTTTTCGGCGGCTCGGCGGATGATTTGCGTGCTGCGCGGGCGCTGGTAGATATTCCGATTTTGCGAAAAGAGTTTGTCGTGGATGAGTATCAGCTTGTTGAGGCGCGTGCAATGGGAGCTGATGCGGTGTTGTTGATTGCAGCGGCATTGAAACCGACGGAGGCTAAGAGGTGGGCAGCCAAGGCGCATGAACTTGGACTGGAGGTGTTGTTGGAGATTCATAATGAGCTGGAGCTGGATACATTCGGGCCGGATGTTGACATTATTGGCGTGAATAATCGTGACTTGAAGGTATTCCGGACTGATCCTGAGGCAAGTGTGCGGCTTTTCGAGAAGTTGCCGTCGGAGGCGTTGCCGATCACCGAGAGCGGGCTGACCGACCCGGCGGTGGCTGCGGGATTGCGAAAAACGGGCTACCGGGGTTTTCTGGTGGGGGAGGCGCTCATGTCGAAGGAGGACCCTGGAATGGCGCTGAGAACTTATATTTGGAGGATGATTTATGCGTAAGGGGTTGATTGTCAAGGTATGCGGTCTGCGTGACGGCGAGAATATCAGGGCTGTCGAGGCGGCCGGGGCAGATATGTTCGGCTTTATTTTTTATCCCGGTTCTCCGAGATTCGTGTCGGAGGTGCCGTCTTACCTGCCGGTGACGGGGGAGAGGGTTGGGGTGTTCGTGAAGCCGTCGCTTGAGGAGGTGATGCAGAGGGTGGAGGCGTTCGGGCTGACGGCGGTGCAGTTGTACGGGGCGACGGGGGAGTTATGTAAGCTGTTGAGGAAGAGGGAAGTGAAGGTGATGTTGGCGGGTGGTGTCGTTTCTGAGATCCTCGGCCTGGCGGCCAAAGATGACGGGCTTACGCAGGCGGCCGGGGGTGACGCGGATATGTTGGTGTTTGACACGCCTTGTGAAGGGTATGGTGGGAGCGGGAGACGGTTTGATTGGTCTGTATTAAGGAATTATGTGGGGACGGTGCCGTTTCTGCTGAGCGGCGGGATTGGTCCTGAAAGTGTCGGGGATGTGTTGGCATTGGAGCATCCGATGCTGGCTGGAGTGGATTTGAACAGCAGGTTTGAGTTGGAACCGGGGTTGAAGGATGCTGGAGCGTTGAAATTGTTTATTGAAAGATTGAAGAATTATGGAAAACAGGATTAAAACATTGTTTGAAAGCAAGCAGGAGGGGATTTTGTCGGTGTATTTCTGCGCCGGGGACCCGGATATTGACGGGACTGTGGCGACTGTCGAGGCTCTTGAGAGGGCTGGCGTGGATATGGTGGAAATCGGGATGCCGTTCAGCGATCCGATTGCGGACGGGCCTGTGATTCAGGGCGCTGCGACCAATGCGATCAGGCAGGGAATGAGCGTAGGAATGTTATTTGAGCAGCTGGAGGGGATTCGTGCCAGGGTGAAGATGCCGCTCTTGCTTATGGGGTATTATAATGTCGCGTATCATTATGGGATGGAGCGTTTTTTTGAAAGATGTGCGGAGTGTGGGATTGACGGCCTGATTATCCCGGATATGCCGTTTGAAGAGTATGTGAGGGATTATGCTGCAATGGCTGAGAGATTTGGTGTGAAGATGGTGTTCCTGGTGACGCCGGAGACTTCGGAAGAGAGGATCAGGCAGCTGGATGAAGCAACGGACGGGTTTATCTATGCGGTGTCGTCGGCTTCCGTGACTGGCGCGCAGAAGGAGTTTGGCGCGGCGAAGGAGGCATATTTTGCCCGTCTTTCTTCGATGCGGCTGCGCAATCCGTGGCTGATAGGTTTTGGCATTTCTAACCGGCAGACTCGTCAGGCTGCGGAAAAATATGCCCGCGGAGTGATTGTCGGGTCGAAATTTGTGACTTTGTTGGAAGAATTACGTGACCCCGGAAAGGCTGCTTCTGCCCTGCTGGAAGCTCTGGCTAAGTGACAAGTCTGCGCATTTTGTGTAGATAATTACGTATTTTGCATGGGTTGGTGAGTTGAATGAGTTAAATTTGTGGAAGGATAACACTAGTTAAACCACACAATATTATAACCAACCTGATTCACTTACTTATGCTCAAAAAGAATCTGATTTGTTTGGTGACTGTCCTTTTCGCGGCTGCCTGGAGCACTTTTGCACAAGGTGTTCCGACTGTTTCCGGTACAGTCACCGATGTCAATGGTCCCGTAGTCGGGGCCGTTGTCTTGGTTCAGGGTACTGATGCCAATGCCGTGACGGATCTTAATGGTGCCTACACCATTTCCGCCGGATCGAACGCAGTCCTTGAATTTACCTGTCTTGGATATAAGACCAGGACCGAAGCCGTCGCCGGCCGCAAGGTGATCAACGTGGTTCTCGAAGAGGACACGATGCTCCTGCAGGACGCCATTGTCCTTGGTTATGGAGCTACGGCGAGAAAGAAAGACCTCTCCGCTTCCGTCGGAGTGCTCTCCAACACCGAGGACCTCGTGATCCGTCCGGTTTCTTCAACTGAAGCGATGCTTCAGGGCCAGCTCCCGGGCGTGACCATCTCAGCCACTGGCGGTGACCCTACTTCCACTCCATCCATCGTCATTCGCGGACAGGGTTCACGCAACGGTGACTCGGTCCTCTGGGTCGTTGACGGTGTGCCCGGTGCGCCTCTCACCTCCATGAACGATATCGAGTCCATCGTTGTGCTGAAGGATGCCGCGTCCGCCGCTATCTATGGTGCCCAGTCAGGTGCCGGCGGTGTCATCCTCGTGACCACCAAGAAGGCCGCCAGAGGCATTTCAGTGGGCTATGATGGCGTATTCGGTGTGCGTCAGGCCACCAATCTGCCCCAGTCCCTCAATGCCGAAGAGGAGATAGAAATGCGTAAGCAGTCCTATGCCAACGCAGGCCTGACCCTTCCCGCAGCCTGGGATACTACCAGAAACCCCTGGATCAAGACCACACGGACCAACTGGATGGACGAAATCTTCCGCTCCGCCTTCTACCAGAGACACAATGTCTCCCTGAACTATGGCAACGAAGACGTCAAGAACCGTCTTTCCCTCAGCATGGACAAAGACAACGGTGTCCTCGTCGGTACCTATAATAATAATGTCGGCATCCACTACAACGGTGAATACAATATCAACAAATGGGTGAAAATCACCGAAGACCTCACATGGAAACAGAATGACCGTCGCGGTACCAACACCACCAGCGCCTACAGCGGTGCCATCCTCTCTGCCATCTACATGCCCCAGAGCGCTGAGGCCTACAAGGCTGACGGCTCCTATGGCGGCACCACTACCGAGGATCCCGCATATGCGGCGCAGTATGGCTCCAACTATGCCGATGCACACGGCGATGCCATCAACCCTCTCCGTATTCTCCTTGCAGACAACGTGCTCGACCGCACTACAAACTTCTGGACAACCAGCGGCCTGGAGATTGCAAATATCGTGAAGGGCCTTAAGTTCATCAGCCGGTTCACATACGCTACCGATCAGAACTTCTACAAGAGATTCTCTCCCAAGCGTCTCGAGGTCGGTAAACCGGACCTTAATAACAGCCTGGATTATAGCACCTACAAGAATGAACGCTGGAAGACCGAGAATACCCTCACCTTCGACCGTACTTTCGACAAGCACACCGTAGGCGCCCTCCTTGCAACTACGGCCGACCATTATCATGCACGTGGTTTCCAGATCACCGGCAAGACCTTTGACGATGAATCGGACTACCTCCAGTTCATCAATTACGCCGGTACCATTTCTGCCTCTGACGTAAACTATGCGGCTACCGATGCAAATGTCGCCGTGGTCGCCCGCGGTTCATACTCATATGATGACAGGTACTTCGTCACAGCATCATGGAGACGTGACTATGCAGGCCGTCTTCCCCAGGGCAACAACTATGGCGATTTCCCTGCCGTGACCGGCGCATGGAAGATTTCCAGTGAACCGTTCTTCTCAAAGAACGGTCCCGTAGACCTCCTGAAGATACGTGCTTCATGGGGCCGTATCGGCAACCTCGGCTCTGTGTCCATGAACTACAAGTCACCCTCCCTCTCGTCCTCTTTCTGGGCCGAGCAGGCTATTTACGGTGTGGAGAACGGATCATTCTATAACAACTTCATGTACCTCGGCAAGGCACTCAACGGCGCCCTCACCTGGGAGACCTCGCAGCAATGGGACCTCGGTCTCGATGCAGAGATGTTCGCAGGACGCCTGTCAGTGGGACTTGACTACTACGACAAGAAGACATATAACCTTATCCAGGAACAGTCCATGGGATGGCCGCAGACAATAGGTGTGGATCCGATGCTCGTCAATCAGGGCGTTATCCGCAACCGCGGTTTCGAGGCTCTTGTATCATGGAATGACAAGCTCGGCAAGGACTGGTCCTACTTCATGAGCGCCAACTTCGCATATAACAAGAACCGCGTCGAGAGCACCGGTATCTATGACGATGAAGGCAACGCCGGAGTATGGGTGGGTTCAGGCGGATACCGCACTCTTCCCTACATCTACCAGACTGCTGTCGGCCAGCCCCTCAACTCATTCTACATGATCAAGACCGACGGTATCTTCCAGACCGATGCCGAAGCTGCTGCATACGTAAGCAAGGACGGCTCGCGCATCCAGCCCCAGGCCGTGGCCGGAGACCTCAAATTTGTCGACTACAACGGTGACGGCAAGATCAACGACGACGACCGCCAGTATCTCGGCAGTTCCATGCCAAAGGCTACATTCTCATTCACCGGCGGCATGACCTGGAAGAATCTCTCCTGCAGTTTCATGCTTCAGGGTGTGGCCGGTGCCAAGGCTGCATATATGGCTAAATACTCTCTTCTCAGCGATGTTGAGGGCGAGTTCAACCGCAGCCGTGATATCCTCAATGCCTGGAGCCCCTCCAATACTTCTTCCAATATTCCCCGCCTGAGCAAGAACGATCCGAACGGCAACTTCACCACACCTTCAGACTGGTACCTCGAGGACGCTTCTTACATTCGTCTCAAGAATGTCACCATCTCTTACGATCTGACCGATGCACTCCGCAGATGCGCTCACTTCGATGCGCGCGGTAGCCGTATGTCCGTGTACTTCAGCGGTGAGAATCTCCTCACCTTCACGAAGTATTCTGGTATGGACCCCGAGGTCGGCGGATATGACGCTCTCAGATACCCTGTATCCAGGGTTCTCTCGTTCGGTGTTAAACTTACTTATTAAGGGAGGACAACAAACATGAAAAAATACATACTTCCCCTTCTTGCCGTTTCAGCAATGGCCGTAGCTGCCTGCGGTGACTTCCTTGATGTCAAGTCAGAGGGTACGCCTGCCATTGACAACTATTTCTCCAACGACCAGCAGGCAATCGATGCCGTTGATGCCCTCTACGGACGCATGGCTCAGGAAAACTATTTCGGCCGTGAAATTTTCTGGGAGCAGGGCGCTGCTACCGATGTCGTATGGGGCAGGACCCGCGGCTATCCGACTCTCGCCACTCTTGATTACACTGGCGACGAGAGCCCTCTCCGCGATGTGTTCAATCAGTCTTATATCCAGATATCCCGTTGCAACCTGGTGGTGGACAAACTACTTGCCAAGAAAGCTTCCACTACCCTGACAGAGGTGGAGAGCAGAAGCCTCGGCGAGGCCTATTTCCTCCGTGCATTCTATCATTTCTATATTGCATACCGTTATGGTACCAAGGATCAGGGCGTTCCCTTCGAGCGTTATGAGGATTTCGCTGACGGGTACAATTATTCCATTCCCAAGCAGCAGCCCAGCGTGGTGGACAACTATAAGATGATTATCTCCGACCTCACCGAGGCAGAGACCCTTCTTCCTGAGTTCTCCGAATACGGCACTGCTGACCGAGGACGCGCCCACAAGGCCGCTGCCGTGGCTTATATGGCTAAAGTATATGCTTATTGGGCTACATGGGACAGCACCCAGTGGGATAATGTCATTACATGCGTGAATAAGCTTGAGACCAGCTACGGCCGTGATCTGGCTTCTTCCATCGCCAAGTTGTTCTCCAGCAATCTCGCTGATTTCTGGAACGATGAATACTGCTGGTCAATCCCAGGCGCCGGCGGTTCCAACGGCGGCGGTTCTGAGTTCCCCGGAGTCATTCTTGAGAACAAGGGCTGGGGTATCTACAACGGCTGGGGCCAGAACAAGCCTTCCTATGACATCTTCGAGGAGATGAACAAGGACGGTGCGGGCAACGAGCGTGTAAAGCAGGCTATTCTTGAATATGGTCAGGAATTCCAGTTCTTTGGTGAGACAAGGAAATTCTGGTCTGCATCTGACAACGAGGCAGGCTTCGCCATCAACAAGTACATGGATGCTTTCAAGTACGATGATCCGGTTGCAGAAGGCGCTGTCAATGCCGACGGCAACTGGCCGACAACCCGTTGCAACTTCCATCTTCTCCGCTTTGCGGATTGTCTTCTTCTCCGTGCCGAGGCTTATCTTAACACAGGCAAAGCTGACAAGGCGACAATCGACATCAACAGGGTGCGTACACGTTCTCATCTGGACGAGCTCCCCGGTACGGCTACTTTCGCCGACCTTTACCACGAGCGCAGATGCGAGCTTGCATTCGAAATGTCCGACCATCTCTACGATCTCAAGCGCTGGGCTGTTTCCGGTGAAGCTACCATAAAGGCTCTTGCTATCGCCGAGCTCACGGCTCATCCGAGGGTACGTCACTACACTGACCGTTCTGATCCTGAATCTGACTTCACTGTGGGCCCTTATGAGGATTACAATACTGCCAAGGTCTGGAGTGACCACAAAATCGTGTTCCCTTACCCTTCCGAGCAGATCAAGAAATCAGCGGGTGCTCTCAAGCAGAACGCCAATTATTGATACTTAGAAGCTGTTAAGCTTCTGATTTGATGAAGTGCTAACAGGCCGGGCATCCTATCGATGCCCGGCTATTTTTCGTGATTCCTCACCGTTATTTTTGACCGTGATCTTTTTCACGTCATTCTTGGCCGATAGGCCGAGAATCTCGAAAACGGCCATCGTACACGAGATCCTTGGAGCAAGCTCCAAGGATGACGCGCAAAACTCTCCTTTGCGAGGGAGGCTGGATTGGACTTATAAGAGCGAAGCTCCGAGGAGGCCAGGGTTGGGAAGGGTGGTGCGGCGGAGGGTGAGGCGGGAGATGCTGGCGGGGTAGGGAAAGGTGGAGAGGCCGGCGAGCATGGGCTTATCGAAGAGCGCCCATGCTGCGGATATGCTGCCGCCGAAGACGATGACGCCGGGGTCGTAGGCGAACATAATCAGTTTGACGAGATTACCCATGTGGGCGCCGAATTCGTTCCATATTCTGAGGGCGTCAGAGTCTCCGGTGGCGGCCGCATCGGCAGCGGCTTTGCCGGTGGTGCCCTTGCCTACGAAGAAACGGCTGCTGCAGTAGTATTCGTAGTCTTTGTCGAGATAGGGGAGGCTGCCGATCTCGCCGGCTCCGGTGTTGTGGCCTCGATAGAGCCGTCCGTCCACGATAATGCCGCTGCCGACGCCGGTGCCGAGAGTGACGCAGACGGCGTCGCGAAAGCCTTTGGCTTCTCCGAAGGCTGAAACGCCGAGGGCGAAACAATTGCAGTCGTTGTCAATGTTGACTGGCAGCCCCGTCTCTTTTTCGAGAATATCCTTCAAGTGTACTTCTTGCCATGATGGGATGCCGACAACATTGTAGACGATGCCGCGTTCATTGTCCACTACGGAGGGGACACCGATGCCTATTCCTTCGATTTTCCCTTGTTCCCGGAGGGCGGAAATCATGTGGATTATCCTGTCCATCACCTCGCTTTCGCTGCCGGAGGACAGCGTGGGCTCGCTGAGCATGTGGAGTATTTTCCCGTTTTCTACTATGGCCGCACGAAGATTTGTGCCGCCGAGATCGATGGAGATTTTCATGGTGTGTCGGTTACTTGAGTTGGATATTAGTGTTTTTTGTGATGTGTATCCTGCTGGTCTTACCTTCGCCCCAATTGACGATAAGATCGAATGGAACGTCTGTCTTGATTGAAAGCTCCGGTGCTTTAGATGAAGACGTCCTCCTGGCGACTTTGAGGCTGACGGTGCCGTCGGGTCCGAAGGGCAGTCTTTCAATGCCGTGCGCATCGGTGTGGTGGATGTTCCACTCTATCGTGCCTTCGGAGAAGTCGGAGTGGATGCCCAGGATGTATTCGATGAAGACGGCGATAGGCGGGAGTCCGGTCCAGCCGACGAAATCTCTGCGGGCCATGAAGCCGGGCTCTGCGCTTTCGGGAGCGTAGTATTCCCAGAAGGTGCCGGTGTCCTTCCATACCTTGAGGACGTTGCCGTAGTGATTGCGTGCGATTTCCATGGCGAGGTCGCGATAGCCTTTGTTCCAGAGACCGTCTATTATCATGTAGTCGGTGTTGGGCCATACACCTCCCTGCCAGTAGCGGCCGAGAGGGTTGTATTTGCGGTGGTCGGCTGAGAGTGACGGCACCCTGTGGGAGCGTGCAAATTCCGTAGTGTCTTTAAGATGCTCTACAAGCCTGTCTAGACGGGTCTTGTCAAGAGCGTCTGTGTGAAGTGCCCAGAATGCGGCGATGGTTTTGGCGGTGCCGCGTGAGCCGTCAGCGAAGACGTCGTAGAGGAAGCCGGTCTCATCGTCCCACATTTTGTCATTGATGAACGATTTCAGGTGTTTCATTTCGTCTTCCATGTCTTCGACTTCCTGCCAGCGCTCGGTGTAGAAGCCTATCTGGAGGATGGCCCAGTCAATGAGCAGTTGCTGCAGGTTGGCGTCGAGCCAGCTCATGTGGCCGTTGGAGAATATCTGGTTGTAGCCTGCGGGGACGCGGGGAAGGTTGTCCATACCGGTGCCCCAGCCGCTGGTCCAGTAGGTGCCGTCGGGCCAGGTGCGGTTCAGACGCCACCAGTTGGCATAAGCTGCAAGGGCGGGGAAAACGCGGTGCAGACGGTCAAGGTCGCCGAATTGGCGGTAGTACATCAGTTCGGCCCATGGAAGAAGGTTGGGGCCGGTCGATGTGGGATCGTAGCGTTCGAAGCAGTCTGTGCCATCGGCACGGATCTCGCGGCAGATGAAGCCGTCCTGGTGCTGACGGGCGTAGAAGTTGTCAAGAGTGCCCTGGAACGGGAAAAAACGGTGGCCGTAGCGGGCGAAGAGCATCATGAAGGAGTCGTCCCACATAAAGATATTGCCGTTGTAGGCGACGTCAAGGTAGGGAGAGACGAAACCGGAACCTTCCTGCGGCTGGCGGATGTTGCCGACGGCGATCTGCCATGCGTGCCAGTACATGTCTACTTCGTCCTGATGGCCGTCCCAGTAGGGTGCGGGAAGGATTTTGCGGGCCTCGTCCCATGAACGGGGTTCGATTGTCGTGGGGGAGAGGGTGCGATAGGGGTTTTCAGCGACGAAGATGTTTTTGACATTGGTGTTTTTATATGTCTGTCTGTCGCAGGAATAGTCGCCTTTGTCGTCGTTGTAGAAGGCTGCGCAGACGGCCGGCTTGTCTGTGTTGATGTAGTCTATGCCGAGGTCGAGGAAGGCCTGGTATGTGTCAGTGCTTTCGGGGGCGTTCCAGAAGCGGATGGGCTTGCCCATGCCGTGGGCCTTGTCAATCAGTGCATTTATATGGCTGAGGTCGCCGGATGGAATGTTACCTTTGCCGTTCCATTTGGAGATGGCGCCGAAGTCGGTGCTGAAAAGGGCTATGCGTCTGAGCTGGTCCGTGGTGTAGCCTGTATTGAAATCACCGTCGAATGTGATGAATTCCGGGTATTTTGAGAAGTCATTTGGAGATGGAACGTTGCCGGTGATGACGACTCTGACGGCGTGTGGGTTGAAGACATCGGGGTATTGTGACAGCAGGTCGATGACCGCGGAGAGTTCTGGCTCGGTGTCAGATTTGAGCTCTACCATTAGCTGGAGGGGGGCGGAGGTGTCTTTCCAGGCGCGGCCGCCGTTGAGATGGAACATCCTGACGACAGGCTCGACATACATTTCTCGGAAATTCATATCCGGGCGGAGGTCTTCGAGGTCGTGTCCTACTAGGAGCTCACCGTCTATATAGAAGACGTCTGCTTCAATGGATGACGCTTTTTGAGAGTAGGCTTCGTAGAACGGGGCTGTCCTGCAATAGTCATTGTGTGAGTGCATCAGCACTGGCCGCTGGGCATAGGCCATGATCTGGCATAGCAGGGCTATGGAAAGAGTCAGTGTGTAGTGTCGTCTCATATGTAGTCAAATATCCGTATTGCAAATATAAACAATACGGATATTGGTCGGTAGGGGATTTGCAACTTTTTGTCTACAAATTGCGCAATTCCTATCGGGTGGTATATTTCATCAGGAGTTTGCGGACGTTGTCGGAGACGCGTTTGCCACAGTCGGTGGCTGTCTCAAGAAGTTCTGCGAGATTTTTGTATTTTGTCATCTCACGGAGATCTTCTTCGTTGGCGAAGATGTAGCCGACGTATTCTTCATAGGCCTCGTCGGCGGCGTGTTCAAGCTCGGTGATCCTGTCGCATTGGAGGGAGATGGCTTTCAGCCGGTGTTTTATGTCTACAAGCATCGGTAGAAGGTCCCTGATGGCTCCGGCTTCTGCTTTTACGATGCCGGCGAGGTCTTTGAGCTGGACGTCGATACTGCGCGGATTGTATATTATTACGGCTTTGGCGGTGTCTTTGATGACGTCAAGGCAGTCATCTATGGACATGGCCACGGTCTGGAGGTCAAGTGTGCTCACGGTCCCGATAACGCGGCCGGACATCTGCTCCTGAAATTCCGTCAGGATGGCATCACCCTGCTGTTCGCATGTCTTGATTTCCCTTTCGAAGCGTTTCCATCCGTCTTTGGAGGTATTGTCGAGCATCTCTGTCAGAAGGGATGCCGCCTGGCACAGGAAGCCTGCCTGCTGGAGCATAAGGGGAACGAAGTCGCGCCTGGGGGTGAAGAGAGAACGGATTTTTCTGGTAAGTGTCATAAGAATTATTCTTTAGTCTTACGTGTTTGCTCGTAGTTTTTCTTTAAAAAACAGTCAAAAATATAAAAAAACGTATAATTAAATGCCGACAATTGTGCCGTCCAGGCATGTGTCCTGAGCTGATGCTGTAGATTTGCATCCGTAGATTTTTGTTACGAATATGCGTTACTGCTCAACATCGTCAGCTTGGAATGACCGTCTGACCGGAAGTTTTCTTCCAGCCCGTCAGCGGCCCGGCGTTTCCGCCACCCCGTATGTCAGATCCGTACGTACGGGATGCTTTTACCTGTTGCTCCCGGCAGCGGTCATTTCCCTCGCTGCGGCCTGCTCCCGTGAGGGGACTGATCCCCTCGCGGAGGACAGGTCACCGGTCGGGACGCAAATATATATAACGAAAGCCGGATTTCCAAGCATCAGGACATTGGACCTGTTCTTTTTCGTGGATGATACGATGCGCCCCCTGGTCAGTTATCAGCACTTCGATCATCCCGATTCCAGGGTTTTTCGCTCTGGCTCGCTGACTGGACCGGAAATCCTTGTGGCTGTGGCTAATTACGGCGACGGGCCGTCATCGTGGACGGATGTGACCTCGTATGCCTCATTGTCTTCCAGACTTTCATATCTGGATTTGGAAGATGCTGATTATCCGGTAATGAGCGGAGAGATACATATTACGGCGGAGGCTTCAAACAGGCTTGTATTGCCCATAAGTCAACTGTTTTCCATTGTGTCGTTTGAAAGCATACGCTGTGATTTCCAAGGCAAGCCGTATAGCGGCGCAACATTGGAAGATGTCAGGGTGTTTCTTACCAATGTGCGCCGCGAATACGGTGTTTTGGACACACTTGCCGCCGGTGGAGCGTCATGGCTTAATCTCGGCGGAATGTCAGATGGGGACACGGCCTCGCTGAAGTGCCCCGGATTGGTCTGTTCGGCTATACCGGGCAGCATCGGGGAGGATGTCGTACACCCGGGAATAGAGCTGAAGTGTTATCCTAATGCTTCGGAACGGGAGACAATGGGCTCTCCTTATACGAGGCTTGTGATCGAGGGCACACTGCGTGGCAGAAAGTATTATTATCCAATAGACATAAACCGTTCAGGACCGGACTCGGGTGGTGAAGGGCTTCGGCGAAATGTGCGTTATGCAGTAAATGTCGTCATCACCCGGACCGGCACTGACGCTCCTGATATTCCGGTGACGTCTGATGTGGTGTCATCTATTGTAAAGGTAATGCCGTGGGAGGATTGCGATGGTGTCGTGGAGACTTTTTAATTTGATATCGGAGATGAGGACCGGACTGTTCATCATGTGTGTATCCGTGGCGGCAGCGGGCATTATTGTGCCCGGGTGTGCCGAGATGGATGATGAGGCGCTGACGCCTGGATACGCAGAGGTGACAGTCAGGATAGAAGGGCTGGACGGGGCGGCCGGGAAGTCGGAGGATCCCGGGGAATGCCTCATCTCCGATGTCAATTTGTTTATATTCAACTCGCAGGGCGTTCTGGATGAGTGGAGATATTTCTACGGAAATGAATTGAAAAGTATACGCCTTATAAGAGGTGCGGAGTATACTGTATATGCATGCGCCAATCTCGGAATTGAGATTGATGATATTATTGATGAGGAAGACCTCCGGGAGCGGCGTTATTATATGGCATATCCTGATGAATACAGGATGGGGATGCCTATGACCGGTGTCGTCAGCGGGCTGAGAGTGGAAGAGGACATGGACTTCACTGTGCCCGTGACGAGGATGATGGCCCGTGTCAGCGTGAGTGTTGACAGGAGCGGACTGGATGATGGCGTGGTGTTAGATGTCAGGAGCATGCGTGTGGGGAATTGCCCCAATTCAACGAGTATGTTCCCGCCCGGGAAAGCGGTGAACGACAGGCATTTATTCGCCTCCGGCTTTATGAAATCCGAGGAGCAGGTCAGCGAACTGAATTATAATGCTCATGATGGTGTAAGTGGGGAAGTGAGCCTTTATCTGATGGAGAATATGCAGGGAGAGGATGCATCGGGGGTGTGCTCGTATGTGGAGTTGAAGGTGGATTATGAGTCTGATATATATATGTGCACACGCTACAGCTATCTTCTGTACAGGTTTTATATCCGCGATGAGGACGGTTCATACAATGTCCGCAGGAACAGGCACTACCATATCACTGTGCGGCCTGTTGGAGATGGGCTGGGGACGGTTGACGGCTGGAGGGTGGATGCATCGCACCTGATGAAAAGGTCCGGTCCCTGAGCTATTTCCTGAGATATTGAGCTGTGAAGGTGTCGCTGTGGGCGACCATGTCTTCGGGCGTACCGGTGTAGACGATTTCACCTCCGTCCGCGCCTCCGTCCGGACCGAGGTCTATCACCCAGTCTGCTGCGCGGATGACATCGAGGTTGTGCTCAACCACAACGAGGGAGTGGCCCTTCGACAAAAGGACATCAAACGCTTTGAGAAGTTTTTCAACGTCGTAGAAATGCAGCCCGGTCGTGGGCTCGTCGAAGATGAACATTATTTTGTCCTTGCGGGGTTTGTCGTCGCTAAGGGACAGGAAGTAAGCGAGTTTGATGCGCTGACTCTCACCTCCTGAAAGAGTGCTGGAGGGTTGCCCGAGCTTGATGTAGCCGAGACCTACGTCAACAAGCGGCTGGAGGCGTCTGGCGATCTGCCTTGCCAGGGATTCCTTCTGGCTGTCGAAGAATGCAATGGCCTGTTCTACGCTCATGCCAAGGATATCGTCAATGTTGAGGCCCTGGTATTTGACTTCAAGGATTTCGGGTTTGAAGCGTTTGCCGCCGCAGGCTTCACAGACCATGGTGACATCGGCCATGAACTGCATACCGATCTTTACGAAACCGTCGCCCTGGCATTCGGGGCAGCGGCCTCCGTCCTGGTTGAACGAGAAATAAGAGGGTGTGAAGCCGTTGATACGGGCATATTGCTGTTCTGAGAAGAGCTTGCGGATGTCGTCGTAGACTTTCAGGTAGGTGACGGCATTGGAACGTGAGTTCTTGCCGATTGGGTTCTGGTCTACGTATTCGACGCGCGTGATGCGGTCGAGATTGCCGGAGAGTCCGCGGAAAGTGCCCGGGAGGTCGCCGGTCTCGTTGATCCGCCTGTTGAGGGCCGGGTAGAGGATGTCGCCGACGACGGAGGACTTGCCGCTGCCGGAGACTCCGGTGACGACGTTGAGAACGCCTAACGGGAATGTGACGTCAATGCCTTTGAGGTTGTGCTCCATGGCGCCGTTCACATTGATGGAATATTGCCATTTGCGCTTTTCCCTGGTGTAGCGGCTCCGTGTGCCGTTGAGGTACTGGATGGTGAGGGAATCGTCGTCGGCGGTCTTGTCACCGATTCTGCCTCGGAAAACTATCTGGCCGCCGTGGACGCCTGCTTTGGGGCCCATGTCGATGAGAAGGTCAGCGGCGCGGATGATTTCTTCGTCGTGTTCGACGACGACGACGGTGTTGCCGATGTCGCGCAGGCGTTTGAGGACTGATATGAGTCTGTCGGTGTCGCGGGGGTGCAGGCCTATGGATGGCTCGTCGAGAATGTACATGGAGCCGACCAGCGAACTGCCTAGGGCGGTGACGAGGTTGATGCGCTGACTTTCACCGCCGGAGAGGGTGTTGCAAGGACGGTTGAGGGTCAGGTAGGACAGGCCGACGTCCTGGATGTAGCGGAGACGGGACGTGACTTCTTCAATGGCTTTGCTGACGATGCTGCGCTCGTGGGAGGTGAGGTCGACGGTGTCGAAGAAGCGGATCAGTTCGTCAACGGTCATGCATAGGAGGTCGTGGATGGTCTTGCCTCCGATTTTGACGTAAAGGGCTTCAGGACGGAGACGGCTACCGCCGCAGGAGTGGCATGTGGTACGTCCTGAGTAGCGGCTGAGCATGTATTTGTACTGGATCTTGTAGCGGTTTGCTTCGACCCAGGTGAAGAATTCGTTGATGCCGATGATTGAGGTGTCATCGCCTTCGATACTGTGGCCGTCCCAGATAGTGCGTTTGGCCTCGTCGGAGAGATTGCAGTATGGCTCGAATATGGGGATACCGTAGCGCTCGGCCACTTCGACGAGATGGTCTTTGAACCAGCCCATCTTCTCGCCGCGCCAGCAGGCTATGGCGCCGTCGTAAATGCTGAGACTCTTGTCGGGGATGACGAGGTCTTCGGAGATGCCGATGATTTTGCCCAGGCCGCCGCAGACGGGGCAGGCGCCCAGTGGACTGTTGAAACTGAAAAGGTATTCGTCGGGTTTGCGGAATGTCATGCCGTCCAGCTCCATGCGGGTGGAGAAGGGGTGCTTTTCTATTTCGCCGTCTGTGTTTTCCCGTCGGATGAGAATGTTGCCGTCGCCTTGGCTGAAGGCGGTGGCTATGGAGTCGCGCAGTCGGGTGATAAGGTCCTCGTCAGGTGTGGAGTTGATTTTGAGTCTGTCGATGAGGAGGAAGAGGTGCTTGGGAAAGTCGCCTGATTCGCTTCCGGACATGACATCTTCTATGGTCGTCATGTTGTCGTGGTCCGTGTCGAACAGGCGTGAGAAGCCTTGCTCTTTGAGTTGGAGCATGTATTCGACTTTGTCGTCGCGGCGGGTCCAATTGATGTCGGCCAGGATGTAGATGGATTTTGTGCCCGGGGAAATGGTATAATCAAGGACCTCGCCTGTGGTATTGCAGCGGACTTCCTTGCCGCTGACAGGGCTGTAGGTGCGTCCGATGCGTGCGAACATTACTCGGAGGTAGTCGTATATTTCCGTGGTGGTGGCGACAGTGGAGCGCGGATTGCGTATGTTGACTTTCTGCTCAATGGCTATTGCGGGCGGGATGCCTTCAATCATGTCGACATCGGGCTTGGACATGCGTCCGAGGAACTGGCGGGCATAGGATGAAAGACTCTCTGCAAAACGGCGCTGGCCTTCGGCGAACAGGGTGTCGAAGGCGAGGGATGATTTGCCGCTGCCGGATATGCCGGTGATTACCACGAACTTGCCGCGGGGAATTTCAACGGTTATGTCCTTTAGGTTGTTGACCCGGGCGCCGCGTATTATGATATTCTCTTTTTCGTTCATTTTACACTGCCAAAGGTACAAAAAAATCCGGACACCTTGAGGGTATCCGGATAGTCCTGGAGCATGTCGGTGCTATTTCACCTCGATGACTTTACGCGCTTCGGCGATGGCTGTCTTCTGAATCTTGGGGATGCTGACCCTGAGGATGCCGTTCTGGACTTCGGCGGTGATATTCTCGCGCTCGACATCGTCGGGGAGGATCCTGGTCTGCTGGAAGCGAGTGTAGGAGAATTCGTGGCGGAGATATCTGCCCTGCTTTTTCTCTTCATTGCTTTCGGCTTTCTTTTCCATCTTGATGACGAGGTCGCCCTGGTCATCGAGACGTACGCTGAAGTCTTCTTTGGTCATGCCGGGAGCGGCAAGTTCGAGATCATATCCTTTTTCGTCTTCCATGACGTTGATGGCGGGAGTGTTGACATTGGTCTTTACGATCCAGTTGTTGTCAAATAAATCATTGAATAACATAATAACCTCCTGTTTAATGTTTTGTTTATCGTTTCTGACCAGTATATGGCAAATGGGGGACCAATGCGTTAAAATGTTCAAAAGGTCGACAAAATGTCAGTCTGGTGTGACAAAATGACTCGTTTGGGTGTCATTTTGGCGAAAAATATAACTCTTTTGTGTATCTGTGGCGGAAATATCGTATATTTGTTCTGGTTTTAACACGACTCTAAAATTTTTTCTCATATGAAAAGCTTCACGTTGAGCGCAATCGCTATTGCATTCGCATTATTCATGTCAGGCACCGGAAGTGCCGCCCAGTCTTTCTTTGACGGAACATTCGTCCGTGTGGGAGCAGGTGCAAATATGATGTATGACAACCATAAGGTCTCTGCCGGCGGCATCGCCCTTGATCTAAGCGCCGGTAAATGGGTCACTGACCAAATCGCCCTTCGCGTCGGCTATCACGGCATCACTGACAAGGCTGCCGACCCCAACGGCTGGCTGTATGGCTCAGACTCTTTCGGTTATCACTGCCTCCATGCCGATGTCCTGTGGGATCTTGTAAGCACATTCAATAATGATAATCGCAGGGACAGCTTCTCTGTGGGACCAATGGCACAATGCGGCGGTATCGTTACACATAAAGAATCCCGCGCATACGCTATCACAATCGGTGGCGGTGCATTTGTCGAATACAGGTTCAATGACAGATTCTCAGTCTCCTGTGAGCTTTCCGCCATGATGGCAGACGAAAAGGTGTGGCGCCCTACAGGACGGCTGACTTTCTTCCCCAGCGCGACTGTCGGAGTCGGAATCTGGCTGTAATATAGTCAAATAAAAAAAAGACGCTGTACGCAGGAAAACGTGCAGCGTCTTTTTTTATTTCAATCCGTTACCATGAGATGGAGCGCGTGTAGGTGTTGCCGAAGCGGTCGGTGACGGATACGATACCGGAATCGTGAGCCTTGGTGTCCCGTACCCTGAAGATTGTATGGAGCCCCAGGTGCTGGCCGTAGTTGCTGTTGTCCAGCTGCGTATACCTGCTTGGATCCGAGTAGAATAGTTTTATCTCAGTGTCCGCTGCATCGTGGCTGAACTCGGTGGGGGTAGTACTGTTGAAGGCTTGTATGTGCTCCATTGTTACGGGGCTGCTTCCAGTGCTGGTGAAGGTCGGTGTGCTCCATTTGTCATCCCACAGGAAGATATTGGCAAAGACATATTTGTTGCCGCTGCCGTAGGCTCCGGGAGCATAGACATGCATCTGGTAGCTTTCGTCAAGATCATTGTTTGTTCCTTTCATCACGGCTTTCAGATGACCCTGTCCGTCATCGGTATAGTTCCAGTCGCGGTAGGTGTAGGCCGGTTGTCCCTGGGTGCCGTGGAAGTTGCTGTGCAGATACTTAGTGGGATGGAAGCGCCATTTGATCTGGCCATTCTCTATGTCCACTATCGTAAAGCCGCGGGGAGTTCCGTCTGAAAGGTATTCATTTGTCCACAGGTCACCGGTGGAGCGGGCCAGCGTGTGCACCTGAACTCTCTTGTGGCGGTGATTGGTCGGGTAGTTGTAGTTGAAGGTTGTGTGGGTGTGACCTGCCCATGCATGCACTTCGCTATACTGGTCAAACAAAGCGCCGTAGTCGGGGCCGTGGTTGGCTGTGTTTGTGCGCTCGTTGCCGTTTTCCAGTTTAAACATAGGGGAGTGTGCGCAGACCATGACCTTGGTAGTCTTGGGAACATAGGCCATATCGGCCTGCAGCCATGTCCATATTTCGTCAGTCAGGCCCTGAGAGTAGGTTTTCAATCCGTTTGCGTCCATTATGAGGTTGTCCAGCATGACGATATGGACGCCACCGTAGTTGAATGAGAAGTTGCGCGGACCGAAGAGCTCTTCAAATCTCCATGCGCAACCGTCATCGCTGGTCTTGCTGTAGTCGTTGTCGTGGTTGCCGATAATATTGAATGTCGGGAAGCCGAATTGTTTTATGGCATCGGCATAGGTCCCCATCAGCGTCATGTCTTCATGTGCAAGGTCGCCCAGGCAGATGCCGATGACCTGCCTGTCAGACATGGCATTGGCGGTCTCTTTAATATCCCTGTACAGAGCCTCGCAGCAGCGTGTGGAATAGAATGCGAATTTGTCCCATGTCGATGTCTTATTGCGCGGCTGGGGATCGGCCGTGAAGAAAATGGTGAGTTTGTTGGCCTTGTTTGAAGGGATGGGATTGAGCGTGAATTTGCCGAAATTGTAGACTCCGCCGGAAGGCGTTATGGATGAGAGTCTTTTATAATGCACCGGAGCGCCTGATTGCATTTTAGGCAGGTACCCGGTCGGTGTGCTGACGTGGACGAAAGTCACTTTGCTTATGTCGCTGTTCATGTAAAAGTAACCGTTGCTCTCAGTGAGCACGCACTGGGTGCCGTCTGATACGACTACACCGGAAAGAGGGTTGCCGGCATTGTCTACGACTCTGCCTTTGATGTTGTAGTTGGATGGGGCTTTGGTTTGTGCTTCTGCTTCGGCGATAGCCATGGCCTCGTCTTGCGTGGCGTCTTCAGTGATGTCAATCTCGCTGGTGCAGCTTGCCAGCAATCCCATTGCCGCAAGCAAGAATAATGCGTGTGTTTTCATAATTAAGTTTAGTGTTATGGTGTGATAGTATTATGAGTGTGCAAGTTATAAAACATTTGGCAAAATATGTAATACTTTTCCGGGAAGTGATGGAATATTTGCATATAATGCCTAAATTTGTATCCGCTCCGGGGTATTAGCTCAGCTGGTAGAGCGATAGGTTCGCAATCTATAGGTCAGGGGTTCGAATCCCCTATGCTCCACAAAAATGGAAAAAGTCTGGCAGCTCGCCAGACTTTTTTTCGTGCTTTGTCAAAGCTGATGGGCGGCTTTGAAGTCGGACCAGCGGTAGTAAGGCCAGGAGGAGGACGGAAGAGGAAGATGGGCCTCAGTGCCGTTGAGAAGGACCTTGAAGAGAATATCGTCAGAGGTAGAACTGCGGTAGAAGATGAAGTGCATGTTTGCACCCATTGGAATCTTGTAGCTTTGGAATACATCCTCGACCTGCGCCGGGGTCTGGGGTTCCTGCCCGAAGCCCTCGAGTCCGAGGCACATCATCAGGGCCATGAAGGTGTAGTCGTGGGCGAAACGCAGATCGGCTCCGCCTTCGCCGGCGGCGATGCGGGCATCGGCACGGGTGATGATATCACGGATAATCGGTCTGTATCCTTTGTGTTTCGGCCATGCCTCGGTGAAGAGCTGATAATTGTCAATGCTCCAGAGGGCGATGGCTTCCTCGTCGGTGTAGAGGTCCATGAAGTCCAGGTCAGTATCGAGGCTGTTCATCCCTTCTGCAAAGAAAAACATGTGGGTCGCAAGTTCGTAAAACTTGGAGCGCCTGACCGACTTGCCCGGGTCCTTGAAGAGACGGGCGAGAACTTTCCTTGAGTCGAAAATACTGGCAGCGTACTGCTCGTCTGAGACCTTGAAAGGGAGAGAAGCCCGTTCATAGGACTCTTTGTATGGATTCTCATCTTCAAGCGGCAGAGTAGCAGGCATGTTGGTACGGGACACGTCTTCGGTCACGAACAGCGCCGGATTCTTTCCCTTGAGGGACAGGCAATATGAGGACATGGTCATCACGCTGCGCAGACTCGGCGATGACACTGCGCGAACTCTTGCTCCGTCGGGAAAGGCTTCGTGGAAGTTTTCGAAAATATGGGCTGCAATCTCCTGCTGCTGGTCCCAGCCTTTGCGGGAGAGTTCACCGTAGTGGTCCTTGACGTCAGGATAGAGACGGTCGAAGCGAGATTTGTAGTCCTCACCGAATTCGGTGAGGTTGTTATTGGCAGCAGCATGGTCAAGAGCCCTCTTTATCATGTCGTAGTTTTCAAGGCGCCAGGCATAGCGGGCTCCGTGACGGGCGTAGTGGCTGATGTAGCAAGGCTTGTAGCCTTCAGGCGCAGGAGTGAGCTTGAGGGGGCCTGTCGGACAGACGTAGTCGGTACCGGCAATCAGCTCTCTGTTGTTGCGCAAAATTTCGCGCGTGTTCTGCGCGAAAAGAGTCCCGCCGATGACGGCGAGACTCATTATCAATGAGATAACCCTTTTCATTTACTTCCTTTTAGCTGCGAGTTTCTCGTATAGCTTGTCAGCGTTCTCATAATAGAGCTTCTTGAGAACGTCATCGCTCAGGCCGATACCGTGGAGCGGCCAGTGATAGGCGTGCTCGTAGTCATAGAAATGTTCATCCTCAGTCTCGAGAATCCTCCACTGAAGGTCATACATTTTCTGTGCGGGATGGTTATCGGTACCGAAGAAAATCCTGTCTTGATACTTCTCGTAGAAAGCCTTTGTGGCACGGGGTGTTATGGCGGACTCGACGTGACGGGCTGAGTTGTCAAGATAAAGATTTTCATGACGGTCCATGATTTTACCCAGAAGCTCGTAATCATGGGTGAGGTTCATGAAATGGCAGGCAATGATGGTGGTACCCGGATGCCTGTTGCAACACTCCTCGAGCGTAGTGCAAAGCTCATAGAGATCGAGAATCCCGGGAGTGTCGAGGTCGATTTTCCAATGTTCTGAGTTGACATAACCGTCGTTGTACTCGTCCATCGGCTCATACATCCAGATAGGATCTCCTACATGGATGATGACAGGCATGCCGAGTTCACCGCATTTTTCGAAAAGGGCGTCGAAACGAGGGTCATTCATGTGGGCTGTAGGAGTGGGGACTCCTGTATCAAAGCCCGTAAAATAAGATTCACCAAGACCCTTGTCACCAACCTCTCCGACGCCCTTTGCACCTTTCTCAAAGTCGCGAACAAGTGATGCAACGGCTTTCTCTTCGAACTCCGGAGTGCCCCAGGCGCTCATGTCGAAGCCGCACCACATCTCGAACACATCTGAGACGCCTTTGTACATATCATAGAGCTTGTCGAACTTATCGCCGGAAGCATAAGTGTTGATTACGACTTTGTCAATATTATTTGCTTTGAGCTGCTCAGCCCACTCTTTGCACTCTTCGACCGTGTTGGCGTATGCATGCGAGTGCATGTCATGCACCGGGAACTTGGCCTTGTGAGGATGGTGCTCCGGCAGTTTCATGCAGGGTACAGGCTTGTAGTCCTTCAGAAGAAGGGTATCAAGGTACGAGGTGCCTTTTTTTGTATCCTCCCCGCACGAAACCAGGAGAGCGGCAGCCGCGGCAATTGCGATAGTTGTTAGAATGTTCTTCATGAATAATTATCAGGGGTAAAACAAGTTATTCTGATTTATCCAAAGCGAAGTGATATGTGGTCTTGTCGCCGCAGGTCATATAGATGGCATCTTCCCAATCTTCAGTATAGAACTTGAAGAAGATTCCGACAGAAGAACCGTTGATGCCGTACTTCTTTCTTGACAATGCGAATTCGAAGTAGACCATGTCTCCTTCATCTCTGTATGTACCGGTCTCAATGGGCATGCCTTCAACGTATTCAGTGTCACCGGACGCGCAGTCGTACCAGTTGGCCCATCCGTCCGGCCACCAGAAGGAGCCTTCGAGATACCAGTCGCAGCCAAGACCCTTGGTGGACATGCCGGTGCCTGTGAGATCATCAGAGTCCATGCGGATGTTCATGATGGCACCTTCTGCCGTACAGCCGGGAATTGTCGTATTCATTGCGACAAAGAAGAAGATGTAGTCGGCATTGTAATCGAATTTACCGTAAGATATGCCATCGTCACCAACAAGCTGGAAGTCGGGATAAGTGACGGCGTCCCAGTCATCGAACGAATCATCGTCAAGTCTGACGGGAGAAGGTTTGGCAACGAGGATCTTGCCGGCAACGGTCTGTTCTGAACCGTTGTAATTGCCAGTCATCTTGATCCAATATGTTCCCGGTTCCGGGAAGGCGTAGGTGAATGTGTCACCTGTAGCCTGTGTGAGTCCCACTACTTCCCACTTGATGTCGGTGGTATTGGGGATGACGGAGTTGAATGTGAGAGTCAAGCCTTCACAAGTGTATTCAAATGCGATATCCGGTACCGGCTCGAGGTCAAGATCTCCCTTTCTTACGCAGGAAGAAAGTGCGGCCATGACGGCGATACAGATTAATGCAAATATCTTTTTCATGTTCTTAGCGTATTAATAACCAGGGTTCTGTTCGCAAAGAGGATTGTTGTCAATCTCTTTTGAGGGGATAGGATATACCAGTCTGAAATTATCGTTGCCGGTGAATACGCCGGTAGCGTCGAGCCCGGGCTTGCCGGAAGTGCTCTGACCAGCGGTATAGTTGGTGTGATAACCCCAGAAGTTACGTACGATGTCCTTGCCGTTTCTCATGAGGTCGAAGAAGCGATGGGCTTCGAACGCAAACTCTACACGAGTCTCCTTGAGGACGAGGTCTACAATGTCGGTGGTGATATCATCCTCTGTATAGAGGTGAGCGTTGACATTTGCAGTCATCCTGTGCTTTCTGACTTCGTTGACGTCCTTGAGGGCGTTGGTCTTGTCATTCTTGTGTGCATAGGCCTCGGCACGGTTGAGGTACATCTCGGTGACGCGGAGGAAAGGAGGAGAGAAGAGGGTGGGCTTGCCGTCCTGCCATGAGAGTTTGGAGCAGGGAATCAGATCAAGGCCGTTCTTCGTGTTGACATCGCAGACGAAGCTCCAGCGTATGTCATCGGTCTCGAGAGAAGTGCCTCGTCCCATGTCTTCAAGCAGAGGCTCTGAATAGCCTTCCTCGCCCCAGCAGCCGTCCGCCTTCATGATCATGGATGCGACTGAACCGGAGCCTTTGTCGTCCTGAGGAAGCATTTTCAGGCACCAGATGGTCTCCTTGGAAGTCCATGTGCTCTTGAAATAGTCTGCGAACTCCGCGGGGCTTGCAATTTCATAGCTGGGGTCGCTGATGACTTTGCCGGAGTATTCGATGCATTTGTCCCAGTTGCCCATATAGAGGTAAACTCTTGAGAGTAGAGCGCGGACGGCACCTATGGACGCGAAGCAACGGCTCTCTGAACGTTCAACTGAAGCGGACATGAGTTTTTCGGCTTCGAGGAGGCAGTCCACTATGTAGTCGTATGTGTCCTTGAGCGAAGCACGCCCTTTGGGAGATGCATCGGAGCCGTTTTCACGGATGACGAGTCCGGGTTCGTTGGCCGCCGTAGCCTCTTTGTAGGGCTTTGCGTAGAATCTCACGAGACTGTGCATCACATATGCTTTGAGGAAGAGAGCCTCGCCGTGGAGAGAGTTTGTCTCATCGGTGGGATTGGCGTCTTCCGAGATAACGTCGAGGGCGACGTTGGTAGAGTAGATGATCTTGTATGACTGTGACCAGAATGAAGCCACGTTGCTGAGTCCGGCATGTCTTTCTTCGAATTTGAAGATCATGTTGAGCTCGTCTGTGGTGGCGTGCCCGTAGACGACGTCATCTGATGAGAAGTCGGACATCTGGTAGAACTGACGGCCGTACCAGTTGTTGCTGCTGGAATTTTCAGGGTAATCCTTCATTACTGCATAGCAGCCGTTGAGGATGTCAAGTACACCGGTCGGGGACTGGGTCATCTGGGCTCCGGTGAGGGAGTCTTCCGGTGCTATATCGAGGTCGCATGAAGCCATGAGACCAGCACCTGCCATTGTTATCAATAGATATTTAAAGATATTTTTCATATCCGCAATTTCTTAGAATGTGAAGTTGATTTGGAAAATGAACTGCTTCTTGTTGGGGTACCTGTTGTCGATTGACTCGATCATGCCGGCAACGCCGGAGTCGGCAGACAGGGAGACCTCGGGATCTGCACCCCACACGGTCGTGCCTGTGAAGAGGTTGTCACAGGAGAGCGAGAGAGTGAGACCGGTGTCCTTGGTGATACTCTTGGGAAGGGTGTAGGACAGGGTCACGTTACGGAGTTTGAAGTAGTTGCCTTTTACCAGGTCACCTGTGTGGTAGACAGATGCAAGGGCGTAGGCGGGAAGTCCGATTGTGGCTTCATCACCGGGCTGACGCCAGATTTTGTCTTCATTTGAGGGCTGGAGTGAGTTGGATACGAAGGTGGCGAGACGGCTCGCACGGGCGCGGCCGTAGAGTGTGTTGCCCCATACGAAACTACCGTTTGCAATCAGTTTGAAATTCTTCCAGGTGACCTGGGTGCCGACACCACCCATCCAGGGAATGATAGGAGTACCAGCTTCTACGAAGCGTGCTGATGCGTAGTCGTAAGTGAGGGAGCCGTCTTCTGCGACGAATTGTTCGCGGCCGGTCTGGGGATCGACGCCCGCATATTCGCGGAGATACCATGTGTACATGGGAACTCCGTCACGATAGATCTGTGAGAGGCTCCTGTAGTTGGACTGAATGAACTGAACACCTTCGCCGAAGTTGAAGAGTTTATTCTTATTGTAGGAGATGTTGAAATCCATGTCCCACCTGAGGTCACGCGTCTTGACGGGGGTGACGTTGATTGCGAATTCGAAACCAGTGTTACGTACCGAACCGAGATTCTGCCACTGGCTGGAGAAACCGCCTGTAGGAGGGAGGTCACGGTAGATAAGTAGGTCGTTGGTGGTATTGTTGTAGTAGTTCAAGTCGATGGATATGCGGTCGGTGATACCTGCTTCAAGGCCGGCATTGATCTGTGTGGTCTCCTCCCATTTAAGGTCTTTGTTTGCCATCTGGATAGGAACGGCGGCGGAGTTGGAGTCGTACTGCGTGCTATATGCAAAGGCTTCGAGATACTTGGAAGAGCCGATATCTTTCATACCTGTTTTACCTACACTGGCTTTGAACTTGAGATAGGTTATGACATCGGAATGGAAGAAAGGCTCATTGTTCACCGCCCATGCTGCTGAAATAGCGGGGAAGATAGCGGTGCGGTGATCCTTGTTGAAGGTAGATGACTGGTCAACGCGGAATGAACCGGTGAGGAAGTATCTCTGGCCATAGCTGTAGTTGGCCTCGGAGATGAATGACTGCATGCCGCTCTTGCTGCGGTTGCCGCCGGCGTCTTTATTGGCGGAAGCGACATCAAGGACTGATAGACCGAAGGGAAGTCCCTGGCCGGAGCCGCTGAGGCTGTTGTTCCATGTCATCTGTCCCTCATAGCCGACGAGACCTCTTATGGAGTGCTTGCCAAAGTCCTTGTCGAATTTGAACATATTGGTGCTGATACCGCCGTAGCTGTAGCTCATTGAGTCTTCAATCTCGTCGCCGCCCTTCATATATTCGACATCGGCGAATCTATGGTAGTGGCTGTGCCAGAATCCCACTGTACTGCGGGTCTGGGATACGAAAGAGAGCCATGGAGTGATTTTAGCCGTGAGGACGAAATCCAGATCAGTGCCGAAGCCCTTGCTGTTTCGCACGTCCTTGCCGCTCTCGAAGCCGAACATGGGGTTGACGTCGTAACGGCCGTAGAGCTTGCTCTGTTTGAATGAACGAAGGTTGCCGTCGGCGTCGTAGGGAGAGTCGAAAGGAATATTTTCACCGACATAATAGACGAGGTTGCCGTCCGGCTCGTCGGACATGTTGCCGCTGACATTGAGATTGGCTGTGAGGGTCAGCCATTTGGTGAGGTTGAATGTATTGTTGGAACGAACATTCAGCTGTTTGTAGCCGGTATGCCTGATGGTACCGTCCTCATTGTAGTAGGAGAATGAGAGATAGCCTGAGTACCAGTCTTTTTTACCCATTACCGAGAAGTGATAGTTTTGCAGGAAGGCATTCTGGGTAATGAGGTCTCTCCAGTCGGTATCATTTTCAAGGATGGAGGAAGGCAGTGCGGACCTGAAGGCGAGGTCATCGATGAGATGAGTCTCGGGGTCGCGGAAGTACTCGCGATAGTAGGTGTAGAGCTCCTTGGTGTTCATCAGGCCCTGACGGGAAAAGTCAGGAGTGATGAGGCCGAAGTTGGCCTTGAAGTTGAACTGTAGCTTGCTGGATTTTGCCTTCTTTGTGGTGATCACGAGGACACCGCTGTTGGCCTGGGCGCCGAACATACCGGTAGAGCCGACATCCTTGAGGACGGTGACGGACTCTACGTCGTCAGGATCGTAGGACCCTCCGATGATACCGTCAACCACATAGAGAGGCTCCTGAGAAGCGTGGATTGACGAGGTGCCACGGACACGGATGGAAGGCGATGCTCCGGGACGGCCGCTGTCTTTAACGATAGTCACACCTGAGACCTTGCCCTGAAGCATGTCTCCGATGTTGTTGCTCACAACGTCATGGAGTTTCTCGGAGGAGACGGTGGTCACGGCACTGGTGATCTCGCCCCTGGTCTTTGAGGAGTAACCCATTACGACGACTTCGTCGATAAGCTGGGAGTCTACCTCAAGCGTAATGTCGATTACGCCTCTGTTACCCACCCGCAATTCGGTGGTCTTGAAGCCTATTGAAGAGAAGACAAGTGTGGCATTTTCGTTGTGGACGGTGATGGAATAGTTTCCGTCGGGATCCGTTATTACACCATTTGAGGTTCCCTTCTCAAACACGCTTGCCGCTACGATGGGCAAGCCGTCGTCTCCTGATGTGACGACACCTTTGACCGCAACCTGGGCGGACATTACAAGTGTCGAGAACATCAAAAGTCCTGAAAGTAATACATTCTTCATGGATTTTGTGTAATTGGTTATTATTGTTAATTGTTGTTACGGCAATTGGCTAGAGCGTCACTTCGCTGACTTCGATGAGCAGGCTTCCATCGACTACGGTCTGAAGCACCGTCTTGTCGGAGGCAGTCACGGTACCGAGGTCACGATGATTGTAGTAATCCTCGATGCGGTACGTCATACCCGTGCGGAGGCCGCGGAGCTCCACGGAATCAACCGGGCCTGACGTCGCATAGAAAGCATAGTAGAGCTTTCCGTCCTGGGTCAGGACATGAGTCTCGGGATAGTCGAAGCCGATGTCATACAGCCCTGGCACATACTGGCCTTTGGCCAGCTGCTTTTCCTCGAAAATCTTGAGGGCATTTCTCAGGAGAGCCTCTTTCTCCGGGGTGAGCAGGTATGAATGTTCTGCATAAGGATTGTCTTTGGGCCAGGTAAATTTGGTGCCGATGACAGCTCCGATTCCCAGTTGGGTAGGGTAGTCGTTCCCATTGTCGGAAAGCTCTATGTGGTCTCCATAATAGGCAAGCTGCGGCGCAAGGGCCCTGAGTACATAGCCCTTGGTGCGTATCTGCCAGCTGCTCGTAGGGTCGGAAGATACAGCTTTGTCTATATAGGGCAGATTATAGACCGAGAAACAGTCTCCGCAGGGGCAGTACTGTATGACAGCATTGGGTTTCACTGCCTTGGCTGTCTTCTGGATGAGGTCGTAGAAACCGGGAAGCTCGCGTGATGATTTTTCCGGATCTTCCGGGTGATGCAGCGGGTTGTAGTCAGGGGCGACACAGTTCATGTGCTGGCCGTCGAGCTTGAGACCGTCAAAGCCGTAATCAGCTATGAACTTGTGTACAAGGGCGGACTGCTCCCTGCGGACATCTTCATCCAGAGGAGAGAGATACCAGCTGTCCCACCACTCTATCTTGTGGGGCCCGCCTTCCTTGTCCAGGATGAGAGCGTCCGGATATTTCCGGAGGAATTCTGTCCCCGGGTCTGCCGCGAGAGGGGCCCACCATAGTTCAGCCTTGAGTCCGTGTTTATGGAATTCGTCGACCATGTATTTCATGTCGGCATCGCCATTGGGGAATCTCTCCCTGGTGAGGTCCCAGTCTCCTTCGGCTATCTGGAAACCGTCATCCAGGGTGGCCCATTTGAAGCCGAGCTCTTGTACCTTGGGAAGAGTGCCGATGATTTCGGCAATGGTGAATTTGCGTTCATATCCCCATGCGCACCAGGCGGGCTGATAGGCCTCGGGACCGCTGACGGGCATCTTTATGCCAACTTTGTCGAGTAGTCCGGCATAGTTGCGCAGTGCCCCGAAGCAGTCGCCGGTATAGACGCTGATGAAGCATGTATACGTGCTAAGGCTCTTTCCGGGAGCCAGTGTGAAGGATTCGTTGAATTCTTTTACTATGGAGATGTCGGCATAGTCATTTCCGGGCTTTTTGTCCACGGGAAGACTGACAAGCTGGGGTGAGGGGTCAATGTGACCGATGATCACACCGGCATCGCGTCTCCAGAGACATACGACAGGGATGCCGCCGCCATAGTCGGCATGGCCTTCGGCTGGATTCATCCCCATGAAGTTGCGCTGGTAGAACTCCTCGCCCACCGGCTTGATCCAGTCTTCGCGATAAGCGGAGGACTGTCCCTGGAACGACCAGAAGTACGGCTCCGGCTCTCCTGCCTGTACCTGCAGGTCGAACATGGACCATCCATCTACCTTGAGCGTATCGCCAGAGTCATTTTGATAGACCGCATCCACGATGATGGTCGAAGGGAATGCGTCGTATATGGAAAGCCTCAGCTCGCGTCTGATCTCAGGACCAGAGACGGATTGCCCTTTGTAAATGAAACAGGTACCGTGTCCAAATTGATTGTCCAGATGCTTTCTTCCGGAACCTGTAGTATGAAACGATAATCTCTCTCCGGATATGGTTATCGAACCCAGATCCGTCGTGGATTTGATAAGTGGTGAAGCCGTCGCGCTGTCTTCGACGCGGAAGCTGTTTCCGTCCTTGTCCGGAACGACCGAGAGGTCGCCTGATACGGGCGCGGAAACACATGCCGAAATGGCAAGACTGGTGAGTGCGATGGTTATTAGTTTCATAAAAGTGTTTTATAGTGTGATATCTTGCTTAAAGAATTTCCGCGCGGCATCTTCGATGGCCTTCTTGGACTTGAACGCCCCGGTGCCGCCGGCGGCAGTGGTATTGATCGCTCCGGCGAGGTTGCCGAGATACTGGCAGTATTCCAGGTCCTTGCCTTGGACGAAAGCGGTAATAAAGCCGGCGTTGAAACTGTCGCCAGCCCCAATTGCGTCCACGACATTCTGGTTGAGCATGGCGGAGAGTTTCTTTTCGCTATCCTTTGTGATGACCAGTGAGCCCTTTGAGCCCATTTTCACCACAAGTATGTTGATGTATGGACGTACCTCCTTGATTGCCTCTTCAAGGGAGTCTTTGCCGGTAAGGGCTTTCAGTTCCTGTTCGTTGGGCATGAAAATGTCGACGGACGGGAGGATTTTCCTGTAGTCGAAATCCCATTTTTCTTCAGGGTCGAATTGCATGTCCATGGACAGGGTAACCCCCTGTGCCTTCACAAGCCTGACAATCTCAAGGATATCCCTGTGGAGCGTCTCCTGCATGAATATGGAAGAGATATGTACGTGCCGCGCCGCGGCAATTGCCTCGGGGCGGATGTCCTTAACGCCCATTATGCTCATTGCTCCGGGGTATGTCACGTTGGCGCGGTCCTCGTCATAGTTGAGAATCGCTGTCAGGCCAGTAGCGGCCGTGGACACCTCAATAAGATTGGAAGTGTCCACTCCGCGGCCTTCAAGGGATGTCTTGACAAAGGCGCCGAAGTCGTCATGCCCGACCATGCCGAGGAAAGAGACCCTGGCTCCGAGGGATGCTGCATTGGCTGCGAAGATGGCAGTGGAACTTCCGAGAGTAAGGACCATTTCCTTGGCGAAAATCTCTTTGCCGACTTCGGGAAAGCCGCAAATCCTGTTGAGCAGGAGGTCTACATTGAGCTCTCCCAGCGCTATAATGTCAAACTTCTTCATTTTACAGCAAGTCATTAAGATTTACCAGATTGAATGCTACGTAATATTTATCGATCGCTCTCTCTATTGTGGCGAGTACGATGCCTTCGGCGTCTATACCGTTGAGGCTCAGATTGTCGTAGAGGGTCTGGCGGGCAGCTATTGCCTCTGGCTTCTGCCATATATAACGTGCACCGGTCTGGATGAGCCATCTCTGGCGGTCCGGAGTAATGGAATTGAAATCATCGGGAGATTCATTGCCATGCACCCATTTCTTCCATCTTCCGGATGCAATGACAAGGTCTTTGAGGATGGCTGTCATGTTGGAATGCATCGCGACCTGACCAGCCTCGTAGAGCTTGTTCTCGACTGCTTCGAGCTCTTCCAGGGCGTTGAATTCGCATACCGTGAATTCGGGGCCGACGTTGGCGGCACCCATTCTACATACGGGGTAGTCCTGAGGGTTCTCGACGTCGTCGGTGTAATGGCCTTTTATGAAGCTGCCGTATTCGGCCACAATGGAAGTGAGGTCCTTTGCGACCTTGGGGTCGAAGAATGTGGTGTGAAGGTCAGTGCCGACTTTGCCAACGACGAAGCACGGCCATGCATCGGAACAACCATTCCTGGCAAGACCCTCTTTCAGGAGGACGAGGAATTTGCGGAAGACCGTCTCGTCGGCGAGTCCGCCATGAACTTCTTCTGTCCCGACTTCATAAGCAATGGGAGCGAGCCCCCTGGCTTTCCTGAAATTCTCTATGTGTGTGATTAGTTCGATAGTTCTTTCAGCTACAACTTCAATTTTGATCGTTTCTCCCTTTGGCAGGAAGCGGTCAACAGTGGGGTCGACATGAATAAGCTCGTATCCTGCAAGCAGGGCGGATTCATATGATTTCTTGACTCCTTCCATGGCTTTTTCATAGGGCCACATTTCAATGGTCTGTATATCTTTAAGCCATGGACCGCCGTGGTCGATAGCTGCAATATAAGGGCCATTGTAGTCATTTCTTTTGGCCTCGACTTTCATAACCCTGACGAAGTCTTCCTGGGTCATGCCGGTGTAGCCACCGTCGTCGTCGACCTGATTGAGAGTGGCGGCAAACATTATTGGTGCGTTGTTGCGTTTTGCTGCTCTGAAAGCTGCCTTGATAACGGCGGGAGAATTGGGGCAGACAGCAAGGAGGGTCATGGGCTTATGACCTTCTGCTGTAAGTGCCTGAACTTTGTCCAGAATCTGTCTTAATTTGGGTTTCATGATAGCTACCTAATATTTATATATTTTTACTCCATTGACTACTCTTGAGATTGCTCCGCGCACGGAAGGATTGTCAGGAGACAGGCCGTGTGACAGAGAGAAGAAATATCCGGCCAGCTGCCCGGTCATTACGTATGGAGCGCATACATATTCGTTGTCTTTGAGCGATTCGGGTTTGGGCGCATTTATCTCAAAATCAAGAACATCCTTCACTCCGGACGGTGTGATTGATACCACGACCTGAGCTGCCGGGTGGTTGTCATGATCCACCTGCTCTATAAGATCGAGCTCATATCGGCGTGTGTATGGATTCTCGGACAGGAGGTATACTACCAGTGTCTCTTCATTGATTACGGCCTTGGGTCCATGCCTAAGTCCCATGAATGAATCGAAAGCGCATACGATGCCTCCGTCTGTAAGCTCCTGAAGTTTGAGATGGCTTTCGCAGGCTATTCCCTTTAGAGGGCCGGAGCCCAGGAATACAGCTCTCTTTATTTTCTTGTCTGCAAGTATCTGGATTTTGTCAACAACATCGCTGCTGATGATATAATCGGCAAAATCTGCGGCAGCCTGAAGTTTTTTACGTTCGGCCTCCAACGAAGCGGCGTTCAAGCAAAGAAGACTGGCTATCAGCATAGATGTGAAACTGCTGGTCATTGCCAGGCTCCTGTCATTTGTTCCGTCGGGGAGTACGATCACGAGATCTTTTCCGGTCTCAACCCTTTTGGCGAGTTCTCCTTCGGGATTGCATGTGATAATGAGGTGGTGCGAACCTTCGCAGAACTTGTTGGCTACTTCATATGCAGCGACGCTCTCAGGGCTGTTGCCTGAGCGGCCGAAAGAAATGAACAACTTGGGGGAGTGGCTGAGGAAATAAGAAGGAGCAGAGACAATGTCCGTTGTAGCGACAGCCCTGGCCCTGGAATATCCTGACCTCACGTACTCGCAAACTGCCGTGTCTGCAATGTAGGCAGATGATCCGGCACCTGTAAGAATGATTTCTGTGTCCTTATTGATGGAATTCCTGGAGAAGAATTCATTTATTTCTTGCTTTCGGTTCAAAATGATGTCATAGGTGTCCATCCACATCTTTGACTGATGTGCGATTTCCTTAATTGTGTGACAGTTAAGCTTTAACATATTGTAAGTGAATATTTGTTGATCGTGTCGGTGTTGTAAACCACTTGCAAAACTAAAGAATGTTTGTTAATTATCAAAACTTTTTGGCGCGAAAAACATAAATTATCGAAAGAAACCGCTTTTAAAAGACTTAATTTTCTGAATATAATTGGATTTTACAAAAATAAAGCGTACCTTTACTTTCGGGAAGTAACCATCATATAAATAAGAAGTATCATGAAAAGAAAATACTCTGCCGAGGAACGAAGAAGCCTCCTTCTCAACCAGTTGAAGGACAATGGTAAAATCCTCGTTTCGGACCTTATGAAGCAATTTGGTGTCTCCGAGGTCTCCATTCGTAAGGATCTTGCAGTTCTGGAAGATAGAAGACTGCTTCTTCGCGTCAAGGGAGGTGCTGTAAACATACATCAGTCTGTCGATTACGATGACATGACGATAAGTCAGAAACAGCACCTGCACTCTTTTGAAAAGCAGGCTCTCGGAAAGTATGCGGCATCAATGATTGCGGACGGTGAGACGGTGATATTGGACTCAGGGACTACGACTATGGAGATCGCCAAGAATCTTGACGGGCACAGCAATCTTACCATCATAACAAATGCCCTCGATATAGCCATTGCACTCAATAACTACGACCGCTTCAATGTCATAGCCCTTGGCGGCAACATGAGGTCTGTGTCACACTCCACGGTTGGTATGCTTGCGGAATCTGCGCTCAAGAATTTTTATTGTGACAAGCTTTTCCTCGGCGTCGATTCGGTGAGTATAAAAGATGGGATATCAACTCCAAATCTTGAGGAGGCCAGTCTTAACCAGGCAATGATAAATTCGGCCAAAGAGGTTATCGCTATTTTTGATTCGAGCAAATTCGGCCGCCGGGGATTTGTACACATCGCATCATTGGACAAGATCGATACTATCATTACAGACTCGGGCATTTCACCCGATTTCAAGGACTTTGTGGAGGCGTCCGGTATAAAACTACATATAGTCGAAGTTTAATTTTTGTATTTATTTTTGTTGATATTCTTTCTTTTCTTAACTTTGTGGACAACACTAAGGTTAACTAACGAAAGAAATTTACATGACAAAGAAACACAACTGGCTCGCCTATGCACTTATCACCATGGTGACATGGGGTATTTGGGGAGCCTTCTCGTCAACACCGGATTATCCGGCGACCCTCACCTATGTTGTATGGGCGCTTAGTATGGTGCCATGCGCTGTCGTTGCGCTGGCTAATATTAAGTTTAAGTTAAACACAAATCCCAAAGCTGTCATTCTCGGCATTGGTGTGGGTATCCTGGGGGCAGGAGGACAACTTATCCTTTTCGAAGCCCTCAAGCATGGCCCGGCATACCTTATATTTCCCCTTATATCCGTGGCGCCTATCGTTACGGTGATCTTTTCGACAATTTTCCTCAAGGAAAGAGTCAGCAGGCTGGGCGCCGTCGGTATCATCCTGGCATTTATCGCCCTCGTGTGCTTCTCGCTCTCAAGTAAATCTGACGATGTCGCCAAAGACAACCTCTGGATCCTTCTGGCCTCTCTGGTTTTCATTTGCTGGGGTACTCAGGCTTTTGTGATGAAACTTGCCAACAACCACACTCCGGATGCAGAGAGTGTCTTTGTCTACATGGCAATCTCGGCTGTGCTGCTGATCCCTGTGGCGCTTTTGATGACTGATTTCTCGCAACCGATCAATAACTCATTCAACGGCCCTTACCTGACATTTGGTATACAAATACTTAATTCAATAGGTGCGTTTGCCCTTGTATATGCCAACAGATACGGCAAGGCAATGATTGTGGCTCCTCTCGCAGACGCACTGGCTCCCGTCATGACAACAGCGATCTCGCTGGTACTATACGCGCATATACCCAGCATCGCCCAGATTTTAGGAATCGTCTCGGCAATCAGCTGTGTGTTGATATTCAGCAGGGAAAACTAAAAGGCAGTCAGACACCTATGTCTATGCGGTCGCCGGTGGCGAAGTGCGGCTGCTTGCTGGTGAGGATGTCGAGGAAGACCTTGACGCGGGCGAAAGTTTCGCGGGCCTTGGTCTTGATGTTGAACGGGATATCCTTGGCGTTGAGCCCTATGATGTCCAGACCTTTGCGGGCTCCTATGAAGATGGCTCTCTCGTTGTGGAACTTCTGGCTGATGACGATGAAAGATTGCTGCCCGAATACATTGCGGGCGCGGACGATGGAGTCAAGTGTGCGGAATCCCGCATAGTCGCAGTAGATAATATCTTTGGGAATTCCCCTTTTTGTGAGCGCCTCCTGCATGTAGCGGGGTTCGTTGTAGCTGTGGTGGCGGTTGTCACCACTTACGACGAAATAGTCAGCCTTGCCCGCTTCGTAGAGGGCTACGGCTGCGTCAATCCTGTAGGTGAAATATCTGTTTTCTTTGCCGTCGCTGCGCCAAGGAGAGGTGCCGAGAAGGAGGGCCACCCTGCGGTAGGGAATGTCTTCGACATTGTCGTAGGTCTTGCCTGCGGTGGAGTGGCTGAGAATAATCCAGCATGCGGCTACCGCTATCACAGACAGCAGGATAAGTACTATGGCAGTACGTATGATATGACGGATGATCCTCATTGGTCACAGTCCTCTGGCACGCCTGAGCAGGTCGCCGAAAACACTGATGTCCAGCGCTGTAAGATCCGGCTGGGGGTCCGAAGACAGTGCCGTCTCCAGTGAAGTCTCTCCGGAAAGCACCAGCACTCCGAATGAGCCTGCGTTCCTGGCAGTGGCTACATCGGTGTAGATGCGGTCGCCGCACATGGCAATCTCGTGAGACTGGAGTCCGTAGCGGTCGCGGATGCAGTAGAGCATCGCGGGGTTAGGCTTGCCGATGACGATGTCCGGAACGCGCCCCGTAGCGCCTTCAATAGCTTTGCACAGCGAGCCACAGTCCACAAGGACGGTCGGTTTGTCGGTCGGGCATACCCAGTCGGGGTTGGTCGCGATATACGGTACGCCCTGCGAAGCCCACCAGGCTGCGCGGCAGAGCCTTTCATATACCAATGTGGTGTCAAAAGCCACAATAAGTGCGTCAGGTATGTCTGATGCATCGTCGGAGGTCAACTCGAAACCGGCATCCCTAAGCTCTTCATGCAGGCTCGGAGTACCGAGGGCGAAGATGCGTTTCACACCAGGCATATTTAGATGTATATAATCTACGGTAGCCTGCAGGGATGTGTACATCTGCTCGTCAGTGGCCGGAATCCCGAGGTTGTGTAGCTTTTCAATATAGGCCTTGCGGCTGCGTGTGGGATTGTTTGTCAGGAAAGAATGCCCTATGCCGAGAGAGTCGAGCGTGGAGAGGAAATCCAGCGTGTACGGGAAAAGTTTGCTTCCGAGATAGATAGTCCCGTCCATGTCGAGGGCGACATGCTTGATCGCTGCGCACGCCTCCATCAATCTCTCCTCATCCACAGGGGTATGGTATCTGTCAAAATTCATAATTCGATTGCAAGATAAGAATAATTTCCTAATTTTGCAGGATATTTCTGTAATGGAAGTGTAATTTATGTACTATAACAACATACAGACGCCGGTGCTGATAAAGACCGGAAAAAACATCCTGAACGACCTGGACAGCATTCTTGCATCTGCCCACTTGTACTTTCCGCACAAGATACTGGTCACCCAGGAAAACCTCTATGAGACCTATCACGAGAAACTGGACGGCAACCATTTTGACAACGTAATCTTCTGCCGCGGCGGTGAATTCGCCGAGGCTTCGGAACTGATTCCGCAGGTGCAGGACGCCGACGCTGTCCTCATCGCATTTGGCGGCGGCAGCGTTCTTGATATAGTCAAATATGTGGCTTCCCGCCTCAATATGGCGTTTATCACAGTCCCCTCAGCGCTTTCCAACGACGCCATCTACTCATCCGTCGCCCGACTGACCGTCAACCGCAAAAAGAAGAGCTTCAATGTCCAGCTGCCTCTCGGCGTAATCCTTGATCTCGCGGTCCTCAAAACAGCCCCCAGGGCACTTCTCCTTGCTGGAGCCGGCGACCTCATCACCAACATCTCCGCCGTCGAAGACTGGACGCTCGCCACTGAAATCAACGGCGAGACCTCCAACGGCCTTGCCATGATGCTCTCCAAGCAGGCTGCTCTCTCCATCTGGAACTTCTCTGCCAACGACCTGTATACTGACAATTTCCTCTCCGCGCTGGGCCATGGCCTTCTCACCTCCGGTCTTTCTATGAATATTGCCGGCAGCACCCGCGCATGCAGCGGCTCGGAGCATATGATAAGCCACGCCATCGACGAATACTTCCCCGATAAAGCTACAATGCACGGCCTGCAGGTGGCCTGGGCATTCCGCGAAATCGAGCGTCAGATCCGTAAAAACGACGATATGCTCGAGATGGTCGAGGAATTCTATGACCGCATCGGCCTCACCGCCGTCATCTCGGAATACATTCCCTGGAAGTCGGAGGATCTGATGATGCTCATCCCTTATGCGCTGAAAATAAGAAAGCGCTTCACCGTTTTAAATACGGTCAAATTATAATAAGCTGACTCAAGCATAGACTTCGACAGATCTTTTGTATGCCGGCCGATTTGGCCGGCTTTTTTATTATTAAAAAATTATTTTTTATAAAAATATTCTCTAAGTTTTTGGAAGTTAATTTTTTTTTATATATTTGCGGCATAAGTAATATGTGAAACTTAACCAACGTGTGCAGTGAATAATAGTGCTTGTAATTGCCTGCGTTTGATATCTGTAATCGTTTCGATTCTGGCTCTGGTCGGGTGCGCTCACCAGGAGCTCTACTATGGGCATACAGGTAGAATTACCGTCAATTATAACTGGCTGAAATCTAATGTAGAAAGTGAGAAGACTCCTGATGGTATCAAAGAGATGACCATTTATCTTTTCCCCGAGAATGAAGACGGCTTACCGCTTCGTTATGTGCTATCTGGTTCTGAAGGCGGAACCATAGAGGCTCCCCTCGGTCATTATAAGATGATAATTTACAATAGTGATACCGAGGTGATCGTGCCGACCGGAGGAATGACCTTTGAGACTTTCGGGTTGCGTGCAACCAACACCAACATCCTTAGTCCGCTGGGATTCAAATCGTCCGATGGCCTGACTCCGCAGGATCTTTCTTTGGGTGATGACCCAGTCTCCTGGGAAGTCGATCCACTTTGGGCAGGGCGGGTCAAAGAGCTTGTCATCACGGCCGGTGATAATGATATCCAGCTTGTCGTGGACATGAAAAGATGCGACGAAGTCATTGATATCAAAGTCAATAATGTCGGCAATATCAACAATGCCAATGCCCACTCCGCTGCGGTCGACGGTATGGCCTATGCCTATTATCCCGGCAGGGATGCCCTTTCGGAAGCCACTACCACTATCCCTTTCTCTATCAAGGTGCATCCAGAGGATAGCTCAATTACAGGCCGTTTCCGTACATTCGGTCACTGTGAATACGGTCACGAACACGGCCATGACATAGCAATGTACTTTGTTCTCCTTGATGGTAACAAGGAGTACTATACATATAATATTACTGAACAGATGCATACCTTCAGCGCGGCTGTCAGCGGAGAAGTTTCCCTTGAATTTGATGATTTCAGCCTGCCTGAAATTCTTGTCGGAGGAGACAAGCCGATGGCTGATATAGAAGTATCGCCATGGGAGAATGAAAATGTTCCGATAAATATTTAATTGTTAATACCTGATTAACCCAAGTGTGTGTAATAATGCTCTATGAAAACAACTATCCATCTGGCCCTGGCCATAGGCGCGCTGTCGCTGTTGGCCTCTTGTGCTCAGGAATCCGTCCTGTCGCGCGAGTACGACCCCGATCAGATTGCCTACAAGGCCTTCGCCAACAACGCTACCAAATCCGGCGCTGTCGACAATGAGCACCTCGGCAACATCGGCGACCTCTATGTCTCCGCCATCAAACTCAACGATGCGGGATATTATTTCTCCAACAACGTCATCTCCAGCGGCAATGTGAGCTCCTCCA
>JAFZPY010000082.1 GCA_017552475.1 Bacteroidales bacterium
TAGAGCCCTCCACCCCATACCAAATCGCGCTCCTTCTCCCCAAGGTCCTCAAACTTGGCGTCTACACCGTTCTCCTCGACAGCGCCGCCTCCGAACACGCCGCCCGCACCGTGGCCATGCAGACCGCCACCGACAACGGCAATGACCTCCTGCAGGACCTCACTCTCGAATACAATAAAGGCCGCCAGCAGAAAATCACCTCCGAAATCCTCGACCTTGTCGGCGGTTCGCTCCAGTAGCACACCAAAATCACACACACCAGCATCATGAGACACTGCATCACCATTGTCATCTCCCTGCTCCTTGCCATCTCATGCAGCGGGGAAAAATCAGTCATCCTCGGCGATGACCGCACAGACCTCTACATCCCTCTCCTTCAGGAAGGCCGGGTCGCAATTTTTTCCAATCACACCGGTATACTCACAAGCGGCGAACATGTCCTTGACGTAGTCCTCTCCCATGGTATCAACGTCACCGCCATCTTCTCGCCCGAACACGGCTTCCGCGGCGATGCGGATGCCGGCGAGCACGTTGGCAGCAGCGTCGACCCCTCCACCGGAGTCCCTATCCTCTCACTCTATGGCACCGGTTCCCATCTCCCCAGCGCCGAAAGCATGGACACCTTCGACATCCTTCTCATTGACATTCAGGACGTCGGTCTGCGCTACTACACATACTATATCACAATGTGCAACCTCCTCGACGCATGCTCCATCTACGGCAAAAAAGTAGTTCTCCTCGACAGGCCCAACCCCAACGGATTCTACGTCGACGGCCCCATCCTTGACATGAAATACAAATCAGGCGTCGGTGGCCTGCCGATACCCATAGTCCACGGCATGACCCTTGGCGAACTTGCACTGATGGTCAATGGAGAAGGCTGGCTTCCTGAAGGCCGCAAAGCCGACATCACTGTTATCCCCTGCGAAAACTACACACACTCCACCAGATATGAACTCCCCGTGGCACCGTCACCCAACCTTAAAGACATGCGCGCCATCTACCTCTACGCCTCCACCTGCTACTTCGAAGGTGCCAAAGTCTCACTTGGCCGCGGCACTGACCATCCTTTCGAGATGTACGGCGCCCCGGGCATGACCGGCTATGACTTTTCCTTTACGCCCCAGAGCCTCCCCGGAGCCAAGAACCCTCCGTTCCTCAATGAAGAATGTCACGGTGTCGACCTTCGCGGTCTCTCCTACGAAGATATCTGGCGCGAAGGCATCAATCTCTCCTACGTCGTTGACGCCTTCCAGAACCTCGATGAAGGTGAAAACTTTTTCCTTGGCGGCGGCCGTTTCTTCCGTCTCCTCACCGGCGTTGATTACGTCTACGACATGCTCCTCGACGGCGCCTCCGCTGCCGAAATCGAAGCGCGCTGGCAGGATGACGTCGCCGCCTTCAAACAGCAGCGCCGTCCCTATCTTTTGTACAAAGAATAACCCCTGTCATCTATTAAAATAGAAGCGCCGATGTGATTCTCTCGAAGGACATCGGCGTTAATTGTATTTTATGTATCAATATTTATGTCTTACTCATTGTATAACCAAAGTCGTGCCAAAAGCCCCATTATATTTAAAAATCCGTCATTTTTGGTTATCTTTGTTTTTATATAGATACACATACTTAAAAACCCTTTACACATGTCAACTTTACGGACTAAACTGACCGCATTCTCCCTTACCCTGTTGGCACTTGCATCGTGCTGCCCAAAGGAGACATCATCATTTCTTTCCCAGGATCCTGTCGATTATGTCAATACCATGACCGGCACCATGTCCACCTACTCCCTATCCACCGGCAACACCTATCCGGCAGTAGCCGTGCCATGGGGAGCCAACTTCTGGACACCCCAGACCGGACGCAACGGCGACGGCTGGACATACCGCTACGATGCCACCCACATCCGCGGCCTTAAACAGACCCATCAGCCCAGTCCCTGGATCAATGACTACGGCGCCTTCTCCATCATGCCTGTCACCACCGGTCCTGTCTATAACGAGCATCAGCGTCAGAGCTGGTTCTCCCACAAAGGGGAAAAAGCCACACCTTACTACTACAGCGTATATCTCGCCGACCATGACGTTACGGCCGAGCTCACCCCGACCGCCCATGCGGCCGCCTTCCGCCTCACCTATCCTGAAGGACAGTCCTACCTCGTCGTGGATGCGTTTGGCGGTGGACATGTAGAGCTTAAAGATGCCAATACCCTTGTCGGCTACACCGTTCACAACCACGGCGGTGTCGCAGATGGATTCAAAAACTTTTTCATCGTCAGATCAGACACCCCCTTCGAGGCCTGCCCTGCCGAGGACAACGTCGCCCTCGTAGGCTTCAAGACCGTACGCGGCCAGCAGGTCCACCTGAAAGTCGCCTCCTCATTCATCTCCCCTGAGCAGGCTGTCCTCAATCTCAACGAAGTCACCGGCTCTTTCGATGAAATCAAATCCGATGCACGCAAAGCCTGGAACGAGGCCCTCGGCCGTGTAAAAGTGGAGGACGAAAATATCGACCACCTCCGTACCTTTTACAGCTGCCTCTACCGCAGTGTCCTCTTCCCCCGCGACCTCTCTGAGATCAACGCCGAAGGCGAGCGCGTACATTACAGCCCCCACAACGGTAAAGTAGAGAAAGGCTACTTCTTCACTGATACGGGCTTCTGGGACACCTTCCGCAGCCTTTTCCCCCTTATGAACCTCATATATCCCGAGATGTCCGCCAAAGTGCAGGAGGGCCTTGTCAATGACTTCCTTGAGAGCGGTTTTCTCCCCGAATGGGCCTCGCCCGGCCATCGCGGCTGCATGGTGGGCAACAACAGCGCCTCAGTCGTAGCCGACGCTTATCTCAGCGGCATCCGCGGCTATGACATTGAAAAACTCTGGGAGGCCGTTATCCACGGCGCCCATGCCCAGCATCCCCATGTCTACTCCTCCGGCCGTGAAGGCTGGGAACAGTACGACGTCCTGGGCTACGTCCCTTGCGATGAATTTAACGAAAGCGCGGCCCGTACCCTCGAATACGCATATGATGACTGGTGCATCTGGCAGCTTGGCAAAGCTCTCGGCAAATCCGAGGAAGAACTTGCCCCCTACGCCAAAGCCGCGCTCAACTATGTCAATGTATATGACTCCGAGTATGGTCTCATGAACGGCCGCCTTGCCGACGGCAGCTTCGCCCGTCCTTTCTCACCCCTCAAATGGGGCGGTCACTTCACCGAAGGCAACTCTCTCCACTACACCTGGAGTGTATTCCATGACATCCAGGGCCTCATCACCCTCATGGGTGGCGATGACGCTTTCAATGCCCAGATGGACACTGTTTTCGCCATGCCCCCCAAATATGACGACAGCTACTACGGCGGCCCCATCCATGAGATTATAGAAATGACCGTGATGGGTATGGGCAATTACGCCCACGGCAACCAGCCCATCCAGCACATGCTCTACCTCTACAACTGGAGCGGCCAGCCCTGGAAATCCCAGGCCCGTATCCGCGAAGTAATGGAGAAATTCTACACCCCCTGGGCGGACGGCTACTGCGGCGATGAGGACAACGGTCAGACCTCGGCCTGGTATGTATTCTCCGCCATGGGCTTCTATCCCGTGTGCCCCGGCTCCGGCCAGTACGCTATCGGTACTCCTCTCTTCAAGAAAGTCACCCTTAGCCTTCCCGGCGGCGACGTTGTCATTGACGCTCCCGCCAACTCCGCCGAGTCCTACTACGTCAAAGGCCTTAAGGTCAACGGCAAGCCCTGGAGTCATAACTACCTCCTCCAGTCCGACCTCCAGAAAGGCGCCACACTCCGCTTTGACATGAGCGGCACTCCCGATGCCGTCCGCGGCACCAGGCCGGAAGACCGTCCCTACTCCATGAGCAATCAATAAATAGGATTGTCCTATCACAGAAAAAGAGCCTTGAAGCATCGCTTCAGGGCTCTTTTTGCGGAGAGAGCGAGATTCGAACTCGCGATACCCTTTGGGGGTACACACGCTTTCCAGGCGTGCCTCTTCAGCCACTCGAGCATCTCTCCGGTTGAATAGGGTTGCAAATATAATTATATTTTCAGAAAGTTCAAAAATATTCAGGGCTTACTGACAATATGCAGTAAGCCCTAATATTAGTACGTAAAGCCTAAACTCTACGGTCTGGGATTTTCTTCTTCCCAATTGATGCCTCCGGGGCCTCCTCCAGAGTTAATCATACTGCAACCACATTGCCTGGGCTCAGGATTGTTCTCGTCTGGCATGGTGGATTGATCATGATCAATGTTGTCCGGACATTCATCCTTGCAATAGGGACAAGATGAACTGCATCCGCATGAACATTCATTGTGCTCAATAATTTCTTCGCCCTTGGTCTTGAGATCGCAAGATACATTGGTATCAGTGTTCTCTCCGATAGAAGAGCATGCTGTAAGGGCCAGAGCAGCAATCAGATAGAAGAATCTTTTCATATTGTTATTTTTTTACAAGTGTGATGGTGGACTTGGTGATGGACTTGTCTGCGTTGTACGTATTCTCATCGGTGAGAGTCAACGTTGTACTGTAGGTAGTACCTACTGCTAAACCGGCTATGTCAAGAACAAAGTCTACCTTGTACTCTCCGGCTGCGAATGTGACGCTGGCCGGGCATACAACACTGGTGTTGGTAGAAGAACTGGAAATGGTCACGGTGAGGGCGTCATCAGCTTTGGCTCTGACCACGGGAACGCTATATGTTGTAGCAGTCGCACTGAGGGCCTTGTTGGTCATAGTGGACTGAAGGAAGCTTACCTCATCGGTATCAGAGTCGAGCTCTGTATATTTTGGCCCGATATTGTCAACATTGCAGGCACTGAATAAGAGTGCAGCAAGTGAGCAGAATGCAAGTATCTTAGTTATTTTTTTCATTTTGATTCTGATTTAATAGTCTCTTACTCTCCATTTTCAGCAATAGCTGCTTTTTGGGCGTTGAGTTCGGGATCATCTCCCTCCGTGGCGGTAGCTGTGCTTCCGATAGGGTTTTGAACCATGAGAGGATTGGCATCAATCTCTGTCTGAGGGATTGCCATTACCCAATCGAAGGACTCGGGGTCATCGGTCTTGAGGGAAGTGAGGAAGGCCTGAGACTGGAATCCCATTTCAGAAGTTCTCAGGAAGCCCTGACGGAGACGCTTGATATCGTATATGCGACCGAATTCTCCCCAAAGCTCGATGCGGCGCTGGAGTATGATCTCCTCCAAGAGTGAACCGGTCTCATCGGTGGTAAGCACCCCGAGTTCTGTACCGGTCTTGGCGCAGTCGTATGACTCATCGCGGTATTCCATGAATGCTTTCAATGTTTCAATGGCTGTGGGCTCTTGTCCCAGACGAGCTTCGCATTCTGCCTTGGTCAGATACATCTCAGGAAGACGCATGAAAATCTGGTCTGTGGCCTGGGGAGCCTTGACGTCTTTGAAGTAGAATTTCTTCTGCTGGTATCCGTGAGACAGGTTTTGAGCTGCGCCGGCGACAGATAAGTCGATGTATTCCCACCAGCCTTTACGAGCGTCAGTATCAGCGATCTTATCATAGAGATACTTGGAGATACACTTGCGTGAGCGGTGGCCATATCCTTTGTAAGCGGGATCCATATGAGTCATGAACTGAGGGTTGGTAGTACCCTGGGCGGTGATAACTTCCGCACCCCACATTGTGTCGACGTTGGCTCCTGTGCTGTTGTATCCTTCAAAGATATCTTTTGTAAGTTTAGCCGAGGTGGCATCGATAGCCTTTGTGGCAGCATCGAGGGCCTCTTCATATTCACCCATGTACAAAGCGATTCTGGACTTGATACCGCAAGCTACAGAATAACCGATGTGTGATATGTGACGTGCCTCCTGACCTTCTAGAAGCCTTATGGCTGTGTTGATATCATCAAGAGCCAGGCCAAAGACCTGAGCATTGGTGGAGCGGGCCTTACCAGTGGTCGTTATGCTGGTAGGTTCTGTGTAGATAGGAATGCACAGACGGTCTTCATGCCCGATGTAGCTTCTTCCGAAGATCATACCGGCATAGGCGTAGCAGTATGCACGTAAGGCGTAGGCGTTACCTACCAGATAGTTGATATCCTCTTCAGTGCCTTCGATGGTATCTTTTGCTGCAATTATGTAGTTGACGTTGCATATGATGGTGTAATAGTAGTTCCACAAGTCGTAGCAGCGCCAGCTTGAAGAACTATATCTTCTCTTGACATCATACAGGTAGTCGTACCAGAACCATCCGCTGCCGGCACCAGCCATAACGAAGTCATCTCCCATCAGGTCTGCCATAAGGGAGTAGCCCAAGGGACCGATAGCCTGGTGTGTGTTGCCGGTCACAGACCAACCCCAAGCCCAGAATTTACGGATGGTACCGTTGAGAGCCACCATTCCTTTATCTGTGTTGCTGAACATATCGTCACTGGCAACATGGTCGGTGGGATTAGTATCGAGAATATCCTTATTGCAGGAGGTGAATGTCACTGCAGAGAGGGCGACAATGATTGAATATAGTATCTTTTTCATAAATGATTCCTCCTTTTTAGAATGTCAGATCAACTCCAATAGCAATAGTCTTTGTAGGTGAGTAGGAGTAGTTGGCACCACCGGTAGTGTTGTACTGAGGATCCATACCGTTGAGTTTGTTGAAGAGCCTGAGGTTTTCTGCGGTGGCGAAAATACGTGCCGCGCTGATGTTGACCTTGTTGGTGATGCTCTTAGGGATTGTGTAACCGAGTTGGACGGATTTGATGGCAAAATATGATGCGTCAATCAAAGCCCTGTCTCCGATGGTATCGCTGGTATTTATACCAATTCTGGGGACATCGGTGACATCGCCCGGCTTCTGCCAGCGGCGGAGTACGTGCTTGTGCCATGTGTCTCCGCTATAGGTGGCATCGAGAGATGCAGCGTAAACGCTTTCATATACCTTGCCTCCGATAGAGTAGGTGGTGATGAATGAGAAGTCTACAGGGCCGAACTGAAAGTCTGATGAGAAAGAGCCTTGTATTTTGGGCTGACGGCTGCCCTGGTAGTATTTGGCGTTTGAGGCAACGGTCTTGTCGGAGGTTACATAGTCGGAGCCTTCGATCTTTTCTCCGGTCTGTTGGTCATGTTCGTAGGCCCAGTATAGCTGCTGGCCGTTGGCCGGGTCTACACCTGCGGTCTTAACCATGTAGTATGTGTAGATGGGCTTGCCAACCTCGATAACATAATTGCCGGTAGTGATCTTCTTGTCACCGTTCAGGGCAATAACCTTGTTGCGGTTGCCATAGGCGGTGATAGTCGAGCTGGCGCGGAGTTTTGACTTGTTCAGCCAGTTGTAGCGGATGGATGCCTCGAGGCCCTTGTTGCTCATGGAACCCATATTGGCGTTGAATCCAGTGAAACCGGTGGACATGGCCAGAGGAGAGTTGAGGAGCATGTCGGTGGTCTTGGAGTTGTAGTACTCGAGAACGAGGTTGATCTTCTGGTCGAAGAGGGTAGCGTCAATACCAACGTTCCAGGAACTCTTCTTTTCCCAGGTCACGTCCTTGTTTTCCAGTGAACTGACAACGGCTCCGGAATTACCTGCATTGGGCCATGTCAAATCGTAGAATGACTGCCAGGCATAGTAGATGGGGTTGTCGTCATCATCATAAAGTCTGTCGTTGCCCAACTGGCCATAGGAAATGCGGGCGGTCAGGTTGTTTACCCAAGGAAGATTTTGCATGAATTTTTCCTGGGATACTCTCCAGGATGCGCCTGCTGACCAGAACTGGCCCCAGTGGTAATCCTTGTAGAAGCGGGAAGAACCGTCGGTACGCCATGTGGCTTCAAGATAGTATTTATCATCGAAATCATAAGCGGCACGTCCGAAGTAAGACTCGATGCGGTATTTGTCGGAATAGGAACCGTTGTCGGTGACATTCGTCGCAGGATCGAGTTCCTTGATCCCGGGATATACAAGGGTACGTTGTGCAGA
>JAFZPY010000083.1 GCA_017552475.1 Bacteroidales bacterium
ACCAGCGTCGCCACCGAGCACGGCACCTACGATGTTGTCGGACCCATTTGCGAGTCCAGTGACGTGTTTGCCCGCAACTGCTCGCTGCCCCTCACTCAGCGTGGCGACCTCATCGCCATCCGCTCAGCCGGCGCCTACGGCTCCGTCATGTCCTCCAATTACAATATGAGGGACAAGGCAGCGGTGATATTTTCAGACGAATTATAGTGTCACTCCAAAGCTGACCTGGACCTTCCAGCGGGTGTCGTTGATATTGATGTGACGCGGGTCGTGGAGGAATGAGTCATTGGCATTTGCATTGATTTTCAAGACATAGCGTCCCCACCAGCGAACGATTGAAAGATGGCTCACGAAAAGGAGGTTGGACAGGCGCACCGGGTATTGTCGTGTCTTTTCGTCGAGTGTGATATTGGATGAGCTGAGGATGCCTATTTCCGGCAGCAATGAGATATGTATTAACCAATTATGCAGCGTGACGAGGTTGTAGGCATAGCCGAGGCCGAGGCCGGTGAGGTAGAATTTCATGTGGGCGTCGGGGATATCGGTGCCGTCAGGGCTGGGAATGTCGAGGTTGCCGCCGTTGAACGTCAGGCCGGCTATCAGGCTGCCGGCGCTCCGGTGCTGTTGCCATGTCTGGGAAAGGGCTGAGGCAAGGGAGAATTTCTCGTGGTTGAAGACGTAATGGACGGTGCCTTCATAGAGCTTCTGGCTGGCGTTGCCGACGGGAATGGTGTAGTTGGCGCCGTTGTATTGGGCTGTGCCATTGAAACTTTTGATGTTGGAGTAGGCGAAGGCGAAGCCGAATCTGTTGCCATAATAACTGAATGAGTAGCGGGTGTCCTGACGCTTGCCGTTAGGGTGGAAAGGGTTGATGGAGATGCCGGCGCCGATGCCGTAGAAGGACAGGTCAAGGGACTGGGTGATGCTGTGTTCGGCACGGAGGGTGGTCCTGTAGACGCCGTTGTCGGTGCGGCCGCGGGCGAAGAGATCCACGCCGGAGAGGCTGGATGTAGTGCGCACCATTATTTCTCTGGGCACCGGAGTGGCGTATGTACTGTCACAAGGGGGTGAGATAAGGCCCAGCCACCATTCTACTACGGGATAATGGGTGAATTTCATCCATTCGGGCACGTCGGCGCGGCTCCGGGGAGAGGAGAGGCAGAGTGTCACGAGTGTGAGTATGAGGAGGCGGTACTTCATTTAGAAACAGCATCTACAGTCTGCAAAGTAAACGTTTAGAAACGGTTTTTACAAATAATATGATTATCTTTGTGGGCTTTAAACCCACATACGTTATGTTTGAGAATCTCAGCGAAAGACTCGAAAGGTCATTCAAAATACTTAAAGGTGAAGGCAAAATCACCGAAATCAATGTAGCGGAGACCGTCAAGGACATCCGCAAGGCCCTGCTTGACGCCGACGTCAGCTTCAAGGTAGCGAAAGACTTCTGCAACACCGTGAAGGAAAAGGCGATGGGGCAGAACGTCCTCACTGCCGTCAAGCCCCAGCAGATGATGGTGAAGATCGTCCATGACGAACTCGCCGCATTCATGGGTTCCTCTTCGCAGGAGATCAATCTCAAAGGCTCCCCAGCCGTAGTGCTTGTCGCCGGCCTCAACGGTTCCGGTAAGACCACCTTCTCCGGCAAACTTGCCCTCCATGTGAAGAGCAAAAAGGGCATGAAGGTCCTTCTCGCAGCCTGCGACACCTTCCGCCCCGCCGCCATTGAGCAGCTCAAGGTACTCGGAGAGCAGGTGCAGGTGCCCGTATACACCGAGGAAGGAGAAAAAGATCCCGTTCGCATAGCCAAAAACGCGATAGCCAAGGCTAAAGCCGAAGGTTATTCCGTAGTCATCATAGATACTGCCGGCCGACTCGCAGTGGACGAGGAGCTGATGGAGGAAATCTCTACCCTCCACAAGGCAGTCTCCCCCACCGAGACACTGTTCGTCGTCGACGCAATGACCGGTCAGGACGCCGTGGAGACCGCCAGGGCCTTCAATGACCGACTGGACTTCGACGGAGTCGTACTCACCAAGATGGACGGCGAAACCCGCGGCGGTGCTGCACTTTCCATCAAGGCCGTTGTCGGCAAACCGGTGAAGTTCGTCTCCTCGGGCGAGAAGATGGAAGCCCTCGATGTCTTCCACCCCGACCGTATCGCAGACCGTATACTCGGCATGGGCGATGTAGTTTCACTCGTAGAGAAGGCTCAGGAGCAGTTTGACGAGAAGCAGGCCCGCGAGCTCAAGAAAAAACTCGCCAGGGACCAGTTTACCCTCGACGACTTCTTCCAGCAGATCCAGCAGGTCAAGAAGATGGGCAACGTCAAGGATCTCGCCTCGATGATCCCCGGCATGGGCAAGGCCCTCAAGGACGTGGACATCCCGGACGACGCCTTCAAGACCACGGAGGCCATCATCCAGTCCATGACGCCCTACGAGAAGGCGCATCCCGAGATCATCAACGGCTCCCGCCGCAAGCGCATCGCCGACGGCTCGGGCACCTCGCTCCCCGAAGTCAACCGCCTGCTCAAGCAGTTCGAGGGGACGCGCAAGATGATGAAGGGCGCCGTGACCGGCAAACTCGCCCAGCAGATGCGCGGTTTCCGGAGATAGGGGGGCGCTTGCAGATTCGTTAAGGATTATTTATATTTGCGGAAAGCAATTTGCCATGGATACCAAGAACCTGACATACGAGCAGCCGTCGTCCGCCATCGTCCTCATCGAGGTGGAGGAGTCCGTATTGGGCGAAAAGAAGTCGGGCGGCTCCTCCGGTTCCGGTTCCGGCACCGAGCCGATCATCGACGACGGCACTTCCCACGGCTGGGGTTAGTCCTCAGTGCAGCGGCCTGTGCTGCGAGGCAGGCTTTTTTTCGACCTCCGCGATTTCTGCAGTCACTTCAATTCCCGGGATCCTTTATGACTGACATACAGTTCAGACAGCTCTATGAAGAGTATAGCGACCGCCTTGTGGCTGTTGCGCGGCTGTATGTGCGTGAACTGGCCTCAGCCGAAGATATCGTTGCTGACAGTTTTGTCCGTCTGTATCATGCCGCGCCTACTCTTGCTGAAGACGTCCGGCTGGAGGCATATCTGTTGACTATCGTAAAGAACCAGTGCCTGAATTATCTCAAATCCCAGAGGAATCATCAACGCATTGAGGACGATATGGGCGACCGGAGGAACCGGATGGTGGAGGCCAGTATCCGCACGTTGTCTGCTTTGGATCCCGGGCAACTCTTCGCTTCAGAGGTGCAGCACCTCGTCTTCAAGGCCGTTGGCAAGATGCCTGAACTGACGCGCCGGGTTTTCTTTGAGAGCCGGTATGGCGGAAAGTCTTATCAGGAAATCGCCGATGAACTGGGCATCCCGCGCCGGAGGGTACATACGGAGATGCAGAAAGCGCTGTCTCTCCTCCGTCTGACCCTCAAGGATTATCTCCCCGCCTGGCTGCTGGTGTCTTATCTTCATCATTTATTCAATTAATCCGACTTTTCCCTGTCCATCTCCTCTGCTGGATTGTTATAGTTATGTGGGATTCCATAAAACGGGCCCCATTATAACGGATGGAGATAGACAACGAATTGATTCTAAAGTACCAGCGTTGTGAGACTACTCCCGCGGAGGAAGACTTACTGCTGGATTATCTGGACGAAAGCGAGGAGCATCGAAAAAGGCTGGACGAAGCTAATTTTTTATATTGTGCCGGCGTCATCCATGGAGGAGGCGGGCGTAAACGCCGTAACCTTGTCCGGCTTTTGTCTGGAATAGCCGCTTTGCTGCTTGTCGGCTTTGCCGTATGGGCGTTATGGCCGAAGTCCCCGGACCGGAGATCCGAGGATGCCGCTGCACAAGTGGTCGTGGAGGCTCCAGAAGGTTCCCGGTCCCGGGTCAGCCTGCCGGACGGCTCCGTCGTATGGCTCAATTCCGGATCCCGCCTGACTTATCCGGAGACCTTCGACCGTAAAGTGACGCTGGAGGGAGAAGGGTACTTCGATGTCGTCTACAATCCGGATATGCCCTTTTCCGTTTCCGCCCTTGGACTTTGCGTCAAGGTGCTCGGAACCGTATTCAACCTTCGGGCTTACAGCAGGGAAGATCGGCTTGAAACAACCCTTGCGACAGGGTCTGTCAGCCTGCAGGATGCAGCGGGCAAGAGGCTCTTTCTCCTTCATCCGGGGGAGCAAGTGTCCTGCTGCCCGGATGGCTCGGACCTGGATGTCCGGGCGGCTGATGCCTGGACGCTTCTGTTGGACACATACGGTGTCGTAACGGTCCCGGACGCTTCACTGACCGAGCTTTGCTCCATCTTGAACCACGCTTACGGTGTCACCGTCAAGTCCCGTTCGGATGACGGAACGCCGGTCACTTTCAGTTTCTCGAAGGATTCTCCGGTGGAAGAAGTCGTGTCCCGCCTGTCCACTCTTACAGGGAAACAATTCGATATCAGAAAAGAAGGGAATCTATGAAAAATACTATTCTGAGTTTG
>JAFZPY010000084.1 GCA_017552475.1 Bacteroidales bacterium
CGGTGAGGACCCACCTCTTCCCATTCCGAACAGAGAAGTTAAGCTCACCATCGCCGATGGTACTGACCCACCAGTTGGGAGAGTAGGTAGCTGCCGTTCTTCGACACCCCGGACAAGGAAACTTGCCCGGGGTGTTTTGTTTTTGTATATTTGTATTCGTTTACACACATTTGAATATGAATGTCATCAAAACGGATATAGAAGGTGTCGTAATCCTTGAGCCAAGGGTATTCAAGGACGACCGTGGATATTTCTTTGAGTCTTTCTCGGAGAGGGATTTCGCTGAAGCGGTGGGCTCTGTGCATTTCGTGCAGGATAATGAGAGCCGTTCGTCTTATGGCGTCGTGCGCGGTCTTCATTTCCAGAAGGGTGAGAATGCACAGGCGAAGCTTGTGAGGGTGATTGAGGGGACAGTGTTGGACGTCGCTGTTGATATCCGTCGCGATTCACCGACCTTCGGAAAGCATGTTGCCGTAGAACTGAGCGGGGAGAATAAGCGTCAGCTGTTTATCCCGCGCGGGTTTGCCCATGGGTTCAGCGTGTTGAGCGAGTTGGTTGTATTTCAGTACAAGTGTGATAATTATTATTGTCCTGCATCTGAGAGTGGTATTGCATGGGATGATGCGGCGCTCGGGATTGACTGGCGCGTTCCTCGGGAGGCTGTTGTCCTGTCGCCGAAGGATGCGTGCAGGCAGAAGTTAAATGAAGCCGTTGATTTGTTTTGATATGAAGTTTATGCGCACTATTATGATAACCGGTGGCGCCGGTTTTATTGGCAGCCACGTCGTGAGGAGATTTGTCAGGAATTATCCTGATTACCGCATTATTAATCTGGACAAGCTGACCTATGCGGGCAATCTGGCTAATCTGAAGGATGTGGAGGATTGCCCTAACTATAAGTTTGTCAAGGCTGATATTTGTGATTTTGATAAGCTGTTGTCGGTTATCCGTGACGAGAAGGTGGACGGCATCATCCATCTGGCGGCTGAGAGCCATGTGGACAGGTCAATCAAGGATCCATTTACGTTCGCCAGGACTAATGTTATGGGGACGCTGAGTCTGCTGCAGGCTGCGAAGGCGGTTTGGGAGCCGTTGGGGTATAAGAATTGTCTGTTTTATCATATCAGCACTGATGAGGTGTATGGGGCGTTGGAGCTGACGCATCCGGAAGGAATTGAGCCTCCGTTTTCAACGAAGGCATCGTCCGAACAGCATAAGGCGTATGGGGATAAGTTCTTTACGGAGGATTTGAAGTATATGCCTCATAGCCCGTATAGCGCGTCAAAGGCTTCGAGCGACCATTTTGTGAGGGCATTCCATGATACTTACGGGATGCCGGTGATTGTGACGAATTGTTCTAATAATTACGGGCCTTATCAGTTCCCGGAGAAGTTGATTCCGCTGTTTGTCAATAATATACGGCATCGTAAACCTTTGCCTGTGTATGGCAGGGGGGAGAATGTCCGTGACTGGCTATATGTGGAGGATCATGCGAGGGCGATTGATTTGATTTTCCATAAGGGAGAGGTCGCCGAGACGTATAATATCGGTGGATTCAATGAGTGGAAGAATATTGATATCGTGAAGACTTTGATTCGTGTGACGGATCGGCTGCTCGGAAGGGCTGAGGGGGAGGATATGGACCTTATCACGTATGTGACTGACCGCGCAGGGCATGATTTGAGGTATGCAATTGACAGTTCCAAGCTTCAGAGGGAGCTTGGATGGGAGCCGTCGCTGCAGTTTGAGGAGGGAATTGAGAAGACTGTGAAGTGGTATTTGGAGAATGGGGAGTGGTTGGATCAGGTGACGTCGGGGGAGTATCTCAAATACTATGAGAATATGTATGGCGGCAGGTAGCCGTTTTCGAGATTCTCGGCCTTACGGCCAAGAATGACGGGAAAGGCTGACGGCCAGGAATGACGAGGAGGCTTACGCGGTCAAGAATGACGGGCTTGGACGATGCCGGAGCATCTAGAAGCGTTCTATGCAGCGGCGGAGCGAGTCGTACCAGTGAGGCACCTTCACGGAGAAGGTGCTTTTTATTTTTGTTTTGTCAAGGACGGAGTAGTGGGGACGCCGGACTTTGGACGGGAACTCATCGGTGGTGCAGGGAAAGACTTCTGCTGTGCCGCCGGAGAGGTCTCGTATGGCGCGGGCGAAGTCGTACCATGAGCAGACGCCTTCGTTGGAATAGTGGTATATGCCTGTCTTGGAGAGCTGGCCGGTGCGGATGATGTGGAGGATGACGGCGGCGAGGTCAGCGGCGTAGGTGGGAGTGCCGACCTGGTCGGAGACGACCTTGATTTCGGGACGGGTGGAGGTGAGTTCGCGCATCGTTTTGACAAAGTTTTTGCCGAAGGGAGAGTAGAGCCAAGCGGTGCGTATCAGGATGTATTTGCATCCTGAATCCTGTATTGCTTTTTCGCCCTGGAGCTTGGTGATGCCGTAGACTCCTAAGGGATTGGTGGGCCAGTCTTCGCGGCAGGGAAGGGGGATGTTGCCCTGGAAAACGTAGTCGGTGGAGATGTGGATGAGGGAAGCGCCTCGCTCGGCGGCGACTGCGGCGAGATTGGCGGCGGCTTTGTGATTGAGCAGGTCGGCCATTTGCTGATCGTCTTCGGCCCGGTCGACGTTGGTGTAGGCTGCGCAGTTGATGATTACATCTATCTGCTCGCTTTCGCAGATGAGGCGGATGGCGTCAATGTTGGTGATGTCGAGGTATATGATTTCTGCGCCTTCTGCGTTGCTGACGTCGGTGAAGACGTAGCGGTTGGAGTCCGCCCCTGATGCGAGACGGATTTCTGTGCCGAGTTGGCCGCAGGCGCCTGTGACTAGGATATTCATGATTGGGATGCCAGTTTGAGGAGGTATTGGCCGTATTGGTTTTTGGCCATTGGCGCAGCTGCCGCCTTGAGTGTATCAGCATTGATCCAGCCCTGCCGGAAAGCAATTTCCTCGAGGCAGGCGACTTTGAGGCCCTGACGTTTTTCGATGACTTCGATGTAGGTGGATGCTTCGGCGAGAGAGTCGTGTGTCCCGGTGTCAAGCCATGCGAAACCGCGTTCAAGACGTTGGACTTTGAGGATGCCGTCGGCGAGGTAGCGTTGGTTGACCGAGGTGATTTCAAGTTCACCTCGTGCTGACGGGGTGATGGTGGCGGCAATGTCAAGGACGCTGTTGGGGTAGAAGTAAAGTCCCGTGACGGCGTAGTTGGATTTTGGCTGTGCCGGCTTTTCTTCTATGGAGAGGCATGTGCCGTCGGATGCTATTTCAGCGACGCCGTAGCGCTCAGGGTCATGGACCCAATAGCCGAAGACGGTAGCGAGGCCTTTAGAGGCATCTTCGACGGCATTGTGGAGCATCGATGAGAAACCGGTGCCGTGGAAGATGTTGTCGCCCAGAATGAGGCAGGCTGTGTCGTCGCCGACAAATTCGCGGCCGATGATGAAAGCCTGGGCCAGTCCGTCCGGAGAGGGCTGTTCGGCATAGGAGACGTGTACGCCGAAGTCTTTGCCGTCCCCGAGCAGATGCTTGAATGAAGGAAGGTCGTGGGTGGTGGATATGATGAGAATATCCCTGATGCCGGCCTGCATGAGGACGGAGATGGGATAGTAGATCATCGGTTTGTCGAAGATCGGAAGGAGCTGTTTGGATACGCCCTTGGTGATGGGGTAGAGCCTGGTGCCGGAGCCACCGGCGAGTACTATTCCTTTCATTGCTTGTCTGTTTTATCGAGGGTGGAGTAGGCTGAGTTGAGAGATTTAAATTCGGGGACAATGCTTTTCATCAAGGACACTGTGGCCATCTGGTCGAAGTCATAGGAAGCATCGATCAGCTTTTTGATGGATGCTGCAACTTCGTCAAAGTCGTATTCGCGCACTTTGGCGATCATGATCTTGTCATGCTTGGTGGCTTCTGTATTTTCCTTGGTGTTGAGAAGCTCTTCGTAGAGTTTCTCTCCGTGGCGGAGGCCTGTGAATTCGATTTTTATGTCAGTCCGCCCGGAAAGGGAGATCATCTTTTTGGCAAGGTCGACGATGCGGACGGGTTCGCCCATGTCGAAGATGTAGATTTCGCCGCCGTTGCCCATGCTGCCGGCTTCAAGAACCAGTTTGCATGCCTCGGGAATGGTCATGAAGTAGCGGATGATGTCGGGATGGGTGACAGTGACAGGGCCACCATTTTCAATCTGCCTGCGGAAAAGAGGAATGACGGAGCCGTTGGAACCGAGGACGTTGCCGAAACGGGTTGTGATGAACTGGGTGGCGTCGTCGCGGCCTTCCTTCTTGAGTTTGCGTGAGAGGGACTGGACGTAGATTTCACAGATGCGTTTGGAGCAGCCCATGACGTTGGAAGGGTTGACTGCTTTGTCTGTGGAAATCATGACGAATTTGCGCACTCCATATTTGAGTGACAGGTCGGCGACGATGCGGGTGCCGAGTATGTTATTCTGGATGGCTTCAGAGACGTTGTCTTCCATCATGGGGACGTGTTTGTAGGCGGCGGCATGGAAGACGTAGTCCGGCTTGTAGGCGGCGAAGATTTCTTCCATTCGGCGCTCGTTGGAGATGTCGGCGATGATGGTGGGAGCTTCGATGTCGCGCCATTCTTTCAGCAGCTCGAGGCGGATGTCGTGGAGAGGGGTCTCTGCCTGGTCGATGAGGATAAGCTGGTAGGGGTTGAACGAGGCGACCTGGCGCATGATTTCGCTGCCGATTGAACCGGCGGCTCCGGTGATCATGACTTTTGCGCCTTCGAGATGGCTGGCAATGGTGCGCATGTCAATGTCAATGGGCGCACGCATGAGGAGGTCTTCAATCTGGATGGATTTGATGCTTTCATTGCCGCCCTGCCACTTGTCGGTGATGTAGGGTGCCATGAGGAGCTGGATGCCGCTGGAAAGGAGGTTGTCGGCGAAGTTGTTGTCATTGACGTGCTGCATCTTGACGGGGGAAACGATGACGCCGCCGATCTGCTTTTCAATGAGGGTATCAAGGAGGGTGTCGTCGTTCATGTAGACGTTGACGCCCATCATGACTTTATTCTTCATGGCGGGATCATCGGCTATGAATCCGCAGAGATTGAATTTACGGTCCTGTCCGGTGCGTATGGATTTGGCAATGTCTATGCCACCGTCGGTGGTGCCGTAGATGAACACGTTAAGGGCCGATTTGTGGTCGGCGTTCAACTCATCGTAGAAGTATTTGATCAGAAGGCGCATCGTCACCATGAACATAAAGGAAACGATGGCGGAGATTATCAGTACGACGACAGGGACAATGTCGAAACCTATGCCGTAGGTGCATATGAGATCAATGATGATGCAAGTGATGAAAGAGAGGGAGATGGCGGCGAAGACATTCATCAGGTCCACGAAGGAGGAAAGACGCAGGACATTGGAGTAGGTGTGGAATGCTTTGAAGAACACGACGTCGGAGGTAAGCACGATCAGGACAGTTGCGAGTATCTGGTCGCCGTTGTTGCTGATATAGGCAGTGTCGAAGCGGAGCAAGTAACCGATAATAACGGCTATTGTAGCTATCATCAGGTCAAAAAGCAGGATGGTCCATGAGGGAAGGACCTTGGAGGAGAATATCTTCTTGAAGAATTGCATGGTTTTCTTTTCAGTGTTGAATATACAAATATAGGATATTTTCACGTGAAAACGTGTTATAGTTCCGAAAAATTGCTAAATTGCAGGACGTAAAAAAGACACTGAAACAAATGCCACTTATCTCTAAAAGGGGTAGACTCATACCGGCGTCCCCCATCAGAAAACTTGCCGGATATGCCGCAGAGGCCAAGGCCCGCGGCGTCAAAGTATACCATCTGAATATAGGTCAGCCTGACCTGCCCACACCCAGGAAAGCCCTCGATGCTCTGAGGACCATTGACAGGACCACTCTTGAGTACAGTCCTTCGCAGGGTATGCCTTCACTGAGGAAGACTTTATGCGGGTATTATTCGCGCTTCGGACTGGATGTCGCCGCGGATGAAATTATTGTCACTTCGGGAGGCTCCGAGGCGCTCCTGCTGACATTCATGGCGTGCCTTGATCCCGGGGACGAAATCATCCTGACCGAACCGTGCTATGCAAACTATCTGTCTTTCGCCATCACTGCCGGAGTGACGGTCAAACCTGTGACATCACGCATCGAGGACGGCTTCGCGCTCCCTCCTGCTGAGGCGTTCGAGGCAATGATTACTCCCAGGACCCGTGCTATCCTTATATGCAACCCCAACAATCCCACCGGCTGTCTTTATACTCCCGAAGAGCTGGAGCGCCTGCGCCAGATAGTGCTTAAACATGACTTGTATCTTATATCTGACGAGGTGTACCGTGAGTTTGTGTACAATGACACGCCGTATGTTTCGGCTTTGAGCCTTCCTGACCTACGTGAACACGTCGTAGTGATTGATTCGGTATCCAAACGTTACAGTGAATGCGGCGTCCGCATAGGCATGATGGTCACGCACAATAAAGACCTCTATGCCTCCATCCTGAGGTTTGCCCAGGCCCGGTTGTCACCGCCTCTGCTCGGCCAGATCGTTGCGGAAGCATCCATCGAAGGCACTGAAGAATACTCCAAAGCCTGCTACGATGAATACAAGGCTCGCCGCGACTACTTTATTGACGCACTCAATCGCATTCCCGGTGTGTATTCTCCCATGCCTCAGGGCGCATTCTACACCGTGGCCTCGCTGCCGGTGGAGGATGCGGAAGATTTCTGCCTGTGGATGTTGACGGAGTTTGAGTACCGTGAGACGCCGGACTCCGTGCCGGAGACCGTGATGATGGCTCCTGCCGCCGGTTTCTATGCGGATCGCTCGATAGGACGCCGTCTGGTGCGCATGGCTTATGTGCTGAAGATCGAGGACCTTGAGAGGGCTGTGAAAGTACTTACGGCTGCCTTGGAGGTCTACCCAGGAGTCCGTCGATAAGTCCCAGCCATATCGCCCGGAATTTTTTACAGCGCCCGCTCTCGGCCAGAAGGATCTGGAGCGGGTGCCGCCATATCCATGATTTTAGGAATGTGCGGCGCAGGTGGCCGGTCCCAGGGTAACTGCGGATGACTATTATATTGTTGCGATAGATCCCGTAGAGTCTTGCGGGGGAGTAGTTATAGGTCGTGACGTCGCGGCCGAGTACGCGACGCACTTCGCGATGCCCAAGGCTGTGCTCCAGATAGCATCCTCCCACAAGCCAGGTACTGAATCCAAGGCTCCGTGCGTGAAAAACAAGGTCATTGTCAATCCCGTCAACGAAAAAATCCTCCCGATAGCCCCCGACTGCATCCAATACGCCGACCGGCACCAGCATGCCGGAGGTGAACAGCAAATCATGCTCCCTCAGTCCATCTTCGCATGCTGCATTTACCCCGGGCGCGAAAATACCCTCCGTCGTAACCTTCCCGAGGAACATCTCAAACCCATGCCATACCGAATCCTGGTCCATCGTCAAAAGGAAATCATACCCCTCTGCGGAGGCACGCCGCCAACCATAATTCAATGCCTTGGAAATACCGACGTTATGCCCGTCACCGCAAAGCTCCACATTGTCCGGCCAGCTTCCGCCGACAGGCGAATTCTGCCACAACAGCACCTTGTCCACACTGCCGGCGAAACTCCCGATGTTCCTCATCAGAAGCTCCATATCAGGCTCGTAAGCCACCACTATGGCGAGAATTTTCACAACCCCAAATTTACTCTCCCTTTCCCTAATATCCAATATTTAAACTATATTTGTAAATATGAAACGCAAGCACATCTCACTCGTTACATGGTACGCCAAGCCCAACTACGGCACCACACTCCAGGCATACGCCCTCTACAGGACGATTGAAAAACTCGGTTACACCATCGACGTGCTGCGCTATTTCAGATATCCCTTCAACCTCCTTAATATAAAGGACAACATCTTCTCCCTACTCGGCATCCGCCGTTTCTGGAAATACCCTTCCGAACCATACCCGGAAAAGATGTACCGCATACGCCGCTTCTGCAGTACACACATGACGGAACGCGTGGTTCTCAGCCCCATCTCCTGCAGCCTTATGCTTGACCAGACGGATATCCTTGTTGCAGGCAGTGACCAGCTCTGGAACTGCCACGACCACTTCCGCCCCTTCGAATTCCTTGGCTTCGCGTCAGGCATCAAAAAAATCTCCTACGGCACCAGCATTGGGACTGCCGACATTCCTGAACAATACCACGGCGCAGTCAGACGCTATCTTTCCGACTTTTCCTCCATAAGCCTTCGCGAGCAAAGTGGGGTTGACGCAATCGCCAGTCTCACAGGTCGTAAGGATGTATGCAAAGTCCTTGACCCCACTTTTCTGGTCACTGCTGATGAATGGAAACACATAGCATCTGATATCCCCGGTCTTCCTGAGCGATATATCCTCTGCTACCTTCTCGCCGACAATAAGGACTACCCCCGCATAGTCGAGCAAATACGCAGTCAGACCGGTATAAAAGATGTGCTGATCGTTCCATCAGGTGAAAACCCTCATTTCTCCGTCACAGGATCCAATATCCATGGCGACGCCGGTATTGAAGATTTCCTGCGCCTGCTCTCAGGCGCTTCCCTTGTCGTCACTGACTCCTTCCATGGCATGGCGTTGAGCATCAACCTGTCACGCGATTTTATCGCCCTCCGCCGCTTTGATGACGATGATTCATCCTCCCAAAACTCCCGCATCTACGATCTATTCGACACCCTCGGCATTCCTTCCCGTTTTTATGACGGAACAATCCCGCCGGACATAGACTACACTGCCGTCCAAAAGACACTCGCTCTGCTTTGGACCGAATCAATGGGATACTTGGTAAAGGCGCTGTCATGACCGAAATATGCCCCCATAACGTTTGCACCGGCTGTGGAGCTTGCACTGCCATCTGCCCGGTCTCTTGCATTTCGATGAAAGAGGACGCTTTTGGCGCCCTCCACCCCGTCATTGACCAGTCACGCTGTATTTCCTGCGGTCTCTGCAAACGACAGACTCCGTGCAACAATCCACAGCAGCTCAATAGCCCTACCTCCTGCTATCTCGCTGCAAATGAAGATGCTGCCCGCCTCAAGAGCGCATCAGGCGGCATCGGGCATCTCCTTGCGCGATACTATATTGAAGTCCTTCATGGTCTGGTCTTTTCAACCTCCTATGACGACAACATGGTTCCCGTCGTGGCCGAGGCTGCAACACTCGATGAAATCGAAGCATTCAAAGGCTCAAAATATGTCCACAGCCGCTTCGATGCGGCGATGTACCAACGCATTCGTCAGGTAGTTACCGACAACATACCTGTGCTTTTTATTGGAACTCCCTGCCAGGTTGCAGGACTGAGATCATATTTAGGGAGTGTCGACAGTTCGTCGTTATTGACGGTGGACTTGCTGTGCCATGGCACATGCCCGGCTTCCTATCTTCGTGAGGAGATAAATCATGTCGCTCCGCGCGTGCGTCTTTCCGACATCCGCTTTCGCGGCAATGACGGACATAATTTCGTTCTAAGCCTCTGGATGGGTGATGATTGCGTGTATTCTGTCCGTGCGGCCTCACAGCCCTATCTGTACGGCTATTTGTATGGGCTGACTCTCCGGGAGAACTGTTTCTCGTGTCCCTATGCCATTCCTGAGCGTGTCGGTGACATTACCCTGGGGGATTTCATCGGAGTCCCGGGCAACCGCTCCTGCGTCGCGGTCTCCACTCCCAAGGGCGCGGAAATCTATGAAGCCATGCTTCAAAGATTTCCGTCGCTTCGCTCAGAGCCGCGTCCCTGGTCTGATAGGCTCTCGTACCGTCCGTCGGTACTCGAGCCCAGTCGTCCGCACCCTCGTCGTGCGGCTTTCCTTCGCGACTACCCCCGAGTTGGCTTTGTCCGTGCGGCCCGCAGGGCACTTCGCCGTGACATGCTTGTCAACAAGCCTTTATACAAGGTGTTGCATCATTGGGGGCACCGTATCATTTCATTGTTTAAATAAGAATCCGATTTTCTCGCGCAGATAGGTCCTTTCTCCTGAAGTGAGCCCGGCGATGTAGATGCAGGCGGAGGAACAGATGAGGGAGACGGCGCAGATTGCCAGGACGTACGGAAGGGTTTCGGGCATTGTCATGTGCATTCTGTAGGGGAGGATTGCCGAGACGATTCCTATAAGGGTGACGCGGAGGATGACGTCGGTGAGGTATTGGATGATGTTGAGCCCTATTTGCCTGTTCAGAATTATTATCCTGGCGGCAAGGCAGGCTATGGCGAGAGCGATCGCTACGGTGTAGACGCATACGGGACTGTTGCCCATCCTGAGGAGTATGTAGTCAATTGGCAGGTTGAGGAGCTGGATGCCGCCTATTATCAATTGGTACCATTTGATGTTGCCCGTGGCGTTGACGGCGGTGGAGAGGGTATGGGAGAAGGCCTCGATGAGGGTCAGGATGAGTACCAACTGGACAAATATTTCCGTATAGGGAGGGACTTCGACGAGCCAGAGGCGGAGGAAGTAGCCGGTATTGAAGATAACCGGGAAGGAGACCAGCATCGTCAGGAGTGTGGCTATACGGGAGCCGCGGAAGACCAGTAGCATCATGTATTTGTTGTCCCCGGATGCGTAGGACTTGGTGATTTGGGGATTGATTGCCGTGATGAAGCCGGTTATGAAGCGCATTACGGCGCCGTTGACCTGGACGGCAAGGCCCCGGGCCGCATTGACGGCGGGGCAGAAGAAAAGGTTTAGCAGCAGGTTGCCGCCGTGGTCGCGTAAGATGCCGGAGGCGCTGCCGATAATGCTCCAGCCCGCGAATGAGAACATTTCCCTGAATAAGGGTTTGTCCAGGATGCGGGTGTAGTGACACTCTTCGAAATGGCGGCGGCAATAGGTTCCGTACATGATGCGGACCGCCATGGCGACAGCTGCGTACAGGATGGCGTAGAGGATTAGTTTGTCGTGGGTGGCGATGGAAAGGGCGTAGGCGATGCCAAGTTTGCTGACGGCTTCAAAGATGCCGATCCATGCGAAGGCTGACATCCGTTCATGGGCAATGATGGAGGCATTGTAGGGGACGCTGATGAGCTGGATGATGAAGGTGACGATGGAAAATTGGAGCACCCAGCGTGCGGCGTCCATCCTGTCCGGGGGGATGACCATCTTGACATTGAGAAACCATACTCCCAGGATTTCCGAGAGGACCAGTATGATTGCGGAGATGATCAGAAGTATTGATACGGATGTGGAGAACACTGTCCGGGGCTTGTACCTGTCATCTGCGCCGAGATAGAATGTGATGAAGCGGCTGATTGATGCGCTCAGTGAGGTCGACAGCACCGAAAACATTGCCACCACGCCTCCGACGGCATTGTAGATACCGAAGTCATCGACTCCAAGCTCACGCAGTACGACTCTTGAAGTGAACAGGCCGATAATCATCAGCACGGCCATCCTGAAATACAACATAGCTGTATTCCGCATGATCCTTCTCGATGTCGGCGATATTTCCATAGAGCCGCTAATTTAGTATATTTTTGTCTATTGACAATACTTCGTCCATGAGATCCTCTACCTGCGGTCAAGGATGACGTGCTTAAGATCTCGGTGACGGGCGCTTGAGGGATTATGAAAAATTTTATGCAAATTTGTATGCTGATTATGGAAGTAAGCGTAGTCATAGTGTCGATGAACAGGCCGGACCTGCTGGGACCGTGCCTGAAGGGGATTGCGGAATATACCGAGGCGGAGTATGAGGTGTTTGTGGTGGCGTATATGTATTCGGATGAGAACCTGGCTGCCCTCAAGTCTTCGTGGACCGGCGTTCATGTTATCGAAAGCCGTGAACTGAGGGGTTTTTCCGAGAATAACAATCTGGCGCTGAGGGAGGTGAGGACCCCTTATACTTTCATCGTGAATGATGACACGTTGATGTCTGAACCTGTAATAGATAAGTTGCTGGAGGATATGACCCGGGCGGGGGATAAGGTGGCAGCCGTATCGCCCCGGATCGTGTTCCCTGACGGGCGTGTGCAGACATGCGGCAGGGGCGCCTGGGGAATGTGGAAGTACATGAGACACTATCTTGGACAGGTGGATGAGACAAAGCCCTCGAAGTGGACGATGGGGGAGGGACTGTTCAGGACATGGACATTGAACGGGGCCTGCTTTCTGGCGCGTACGGATGTGTTCCGGGAAGCCGGATGGTTTGATGAGACGTATACGTTCACGCCCGAGGATATCGCCTTGGGACACAAGTTCAACGATATGGGATATGAGGTGTGGTGTGACGCGGATGTGAGCATCGTGCATATTGCCGGAGGGACAGCGTCGAGGATGGAAGCGGTGATTAAGCCGACGCGAGTGCGGGGCGCATTGTTGTTTTATAGCCGCGGGCGTTGTTTCAGGTATGCTGTCTTAGGTGCTTTCGTGTGGTTTTATGAGGCGTTGAGGTTGTTGAAATACACTATTTTGGGCCATGGTGACGGCCATGCTGAAGTTATGTATGACACGGCAAAGAATGTGATGAAGTCCGTGTTTACCAGGAAAACGCCGAAAGAGGTATTTGTGGAACTGTATCATTCTGTTGTTTCATGAAAATTCTTGTTGTTTTAGTGACTTTTAACGGAATGCGCTGGATCGACCGGTGCATCGCATCACTTGACAAGTCGTCGTTACGGCCTGATGTGCTGATGATCGATAATGCTTCGACTGACGGTACGGCGGATTACGTGGAAGGGCATTTCCCATGGGTTGAGGTGGTACGGTCACGGGATAATCTTGGCTTTGCGGAAGGTAACAATATGGGATTGAGGCGTTTCGTTAAGGGCGACTGGGATTACGCGTATTTGTTGAATCAGGATGCATGGTTGACGGATGATACGTTTGAAAAACTTGTGAAGGCGTTTGAACAGCATCCTGGGATGGCCGTCCTGAGCCCGGTGCAGGTGGATGCCAACGGGATTCCGGATAAGAATTTCGCGGCCAGGGTGAAGCCTGAAAGGACTGCTGGAGAGGTGTTTGAAGTTCCGTTCGTAATGGCTGCGCATTGGATGGTCAGGAAGACGGCGGTGTTGTCTGTTGGAGCGTTCGCGCCGGTGTTCCCGATTTATGGTAATGATGATAATTATTGCGACAGGGTGCGGTTTCATGGGATGAAGGTGGGTGTCGTCAGGAATGCCGTTGCCGTGCATGACAGGGCATGGCGTGTGGAACCGAAGGAAAAGGTCGTGGTGAGGAATTATTATGTCAAGTCGCAGGTCGTGCTTGCCGACCCCGGAAGGAATTTGGCGGCGGCATGGGGATTTGTCATTATTTTTACGATTATTAAGACATTTAAATATTGTTCTTTCCTTCCTTTGAAGTATATTTGTAAACTAATCGGTCGTGATTCGCGTGAACTTCGCGAGGTTCGGCGGGTTTCAAGACAAAATGGCGCATTTTTGTAGGGGGCATGTTTTTTGTCCTCGGTGAGCGCGGATTAATTTTAACATAAAATGGCAATAGCAGATATTTTAAAGAAGATTTTCGGTTCCAAGTCCGACAGGGATATGAAGCTTGTGAGGCCCATTCTTGATAAGGTCCTTGCAGCTTATGTGGAAGTGGATAAGCTTGACAATGACGGACTTAGAGCGGCCTCTCAGGCGCTTAGGGACAGAATCGCAGCAGTAGAAAAACCGTTTGAAGACCGTATCGCCGAGATCAGGGCAGAGCTGGAAAAGGACATTCCAGTGGAGCAGAAAGAGGCGCTTGCGACCGAGTCCGACAAGCTCGTGAAGGAGGAAGACGAGGCGATTGAGGCCATCCTGGAGGAGATTCTACCGGAAGCTTTTGCCATCATGAAGTCTACTGCGCGCCGTTTCAGCGAGAGTGATGAGATTGTGGTGACGGCGACTGATTTCGACCGATCGCTTTCCATTACCAAGGATTTCGTCCGTATTGAAGGTGATAGTGCCATATATTCAAACCATTGGGTTGCAGGAGGTAATGAGATCAAGTGGGAGATGGTTCATTATGACGTTCAACTTATCGGCGGTATTGTCCTGCATCAGGGCAAGATTGCCGAGATGGCCACCGGTGAAGGTAAGACCCTCGTTGCGACACTCCCTGTTTTCCTCAATGCGCTTGCGGGCAAGGGTGTGCATGTCGTGACGGTCAATGACTACCTCTCCAAGCGAGACAGCGAGTGGATGGGACCTCTCTACATGTTCCATGGCCTTTCCGTTGACTGTATTGACAAACACGAGCCCAACAGCGAGGCGCGTAAGAATGCATACAATTGCGACATTACTTTCGGTACCAATAACGAATTCGGTTTCGATTACCTTCGTGACAATATGGCAGTCCGCAGCGAGGACCTTGTCCAGCGCAAGCATCACTTCGCCATCGTCGACGAGGTCGACTCCGTGCTGATCGATGACGCCCGTACGCCTCTGATTATCTCCGGCCCGACCCAGAAGAGCCAGGCCGACGACCAGTACATGGAATTCAAGCCCTATGTGGAGCGCCTCTATACTCTTCAGCGCACATTGGTAAACCAGACTCTCAATGATGCGAAGAAGGCAATCGCCTCCGGTGACGAAGCTGAGGGCGGCAAGCTCCTGCTCCGCTGCTACAAGGGACTTCCCAAATACCAGCCTCTTATCAAGTTCCTCAGCGAACCCGGCATGAAGGTACTTCTCCAGAAAGCGGAAAACTACTATATGCAGGACAATGAGCGCGAGATGCCTCAGGTCACCGACGAGCTCTACTTCGTCATTCAGGAACAGCAGCATAGCGTGGAAATGACCGACAAGGGACATGACAACCTTGCCAAGGCCGTATCCGATACAGAATTTTTCGTACTTCCCGATGTGGGAGCAGCTATAGCTGAAATCCAGCAGAATGCATCCCTCTCCGCCTCTGAAAAAGCAGAGGCCAAGGATAAACTGATGGAAGACTTCGCCCTCAAGAGCGAACGCGTCCACAGCGTCAGCCAACTTCTCAAAGCATACGCCATGTTCCAGATCAATGTTGACTACATCATAGATGACAACAAGATCAAGATTGTGGACGAACAGACCGGCCGTGTGATGGAGGGACGCCGCTGGAGCGACGGTCTCCACCAGGCTGTAGAGGCCAAGGAGAATGTAAAGGTTGAGGCCGCCACGCAGACCTTCGCGACCATAACACTTCAGAACTACTTCCGTATGTATCATAAACTCGCCGGTATGACCGGTACTGCTGAGACCGAGGCGGGTGAGTTCTGGAGCATATATAAGCTGGACGTAGTAGTGATTCCGACCAACAGGCCGGTTATCCGCGACGACCAGAACGATATCATCTACAAGACCAAGAAAGCCAAATACGCTGCAGTCATTGACCGCGTCGTAGAGCTCACGGAGGCTGGCCGTCCTGTGCTTGTCGGCACCACTGACGTAGAGACATCAGAGCTTTTGAGCCGTATGCTCAAGCTTCGTGGCATAAAGCATAACGTCCTCAATGCCAAGGAACACGCCCGCGAGGCTGAAATTGTCGCCCAGGCTGGACAGAGCAGCGTCGTGACCATCGCCACCAACATGGCCGGCCGTGGTACCGATATCAAGCTCTCCCCGGAGGTCAAGGCCGCCGGCGGTCTCGCCATCCTCGGTACCGAGCGCCATGACTCCCGTCGTGTAGACCGTCAGCTGAGAGGTCGTGCCGGACGTCAGGGAGATCCCGGTTCCTCCACTTTCTATGTGTCTCTTGAAGATAAGCTGATGCGCCTTTTCGGCTCTGAGCGTATCGCCAGCGTGGTCGACAGGCTCGGTATGAAGGACGACGAAGCCCTTATTTCAGGCATGCTCTCAAACTCAATTGAGACAGCCCAGAAGAAGGTTGAAGAGAACAACTTCGGTATCCGTAAGCGCCTCCTCGAATACGATGACGTGATGAATTATCAGCGTGAAGCTATCTACTCACGCCGCCGCAACGCCCTCTCAGGTGAGCGTATAGAGATAGACGTCCAGAACATGATGATGGACACTGCTACTCTTCTCGTTGACAATGCCCAGGGCATGCCCTATGAGGAGTTTGAAGAATATGTGATCGGACAGCTCTCCATCGACCTTGGGTTCGATGCCGAATGGTATGCGCATGCCAAGCCCCAGGAGATTGTCGATAAACTCTGTGCTCACATGCAGGAAGTTTATGACCGGCGCATGGAGGCCATGATCACCAAAGTATATCCTTTCATCAAGGATGTATATGAGAAGCAGGGCTCGATGTACAAAAACATCGCTATTCCCATTTCAGACGGCCGGCGCATGCTCCAGCTCCCCGTAGATCTTCACAAGGCCTATGATAATGAGGGACGCGAGATCTCAAAGACTCTCTCCAAAAGCGTTATACTATATCAGATAGATGAGCACTGGAAACAGCATCTCCGCGACATGGACGACCTGCGTCAGAGCGTTCAGAATGCTGCATATGAGCAGAAAGACCCCCTTGTGGTCTACAAGCTGGAGAGTTACAACATGTTTGCTTCCATGCTCGCGGACCTCAACAGGGACGTGCTCTCATTCCTCCTGCGTTCGTTCATCCCTCTCAGGGATCGTGAGGAGAATGCTCCCTCCCGTCCCGCGATGCCGCGTCCTGCGATGCCCAGGCGCAATGATCCTTCGCAGATGCAGGCAACCCGTCCCCAGGACCTCACTACAAACGGTGATCCCAGATCCAGGGGTCCTCTTCATGTAGAAAAGCGGGTAGGCCGCAATGACCCCTGCCCCTGCGGCTCAGGCCTTAAATATAAGAACTGCCACGGCAAAGGCATAGTATAAGATAAACGATACCTAAAATTAACACCAATATGGCAAAAACAATGGAACAGTCAGTACAGCCCAACGATATCAGCCGCATCTCGGCTGGTACCGCAGTCAAGGGTGAGATCTCATCCCCGCTTGACATCCGCATCGATGGTATTTTCGAAGGCCGCGTCTATTCCAAAGGACGCATCGTAGTCGGCGAGAAGGCTGTCGTAAAAGGCGACATCATCTGCCAGAACGCCGATTTCTGGGGCACTATGAATGGCAATTTCTTTGTCAAGGACACCCTTTCGCTCAAGTCTGGGTGCACTGTCAACGGCAACCTTCATGTGAAACGTCTGCAAGTAGACCTTGACTCCAAGTTCAATGGCAACTGCAAGATGATCTCCGATGCCGAGTTTGACAAACTCTCCGGCAACATGCCCGCTCCTGTACAGGTGCAGGAGAAGGAAGAGCCCGCACCGGCACCTCAGACAAAGTAGCTTGAAATTTTTGCGAGTTTCTGCAAATAGATATTGTATTATGAAATTAAATCAGTATCTTTGTAATCCTCGCAAGAGTTTGGGAGCATAGCTCAGTTGGTTCAGAGCGTCTGCCTTACAAGCAGAGGGTCGGGGGTTCGACTCCCTCTGCTCCCACAAGTATAAGACCTGAACTTATGGCTCCTTTTTGGCGCTGTAAGTTTTTTTATACCATTTAGGTCTGCACATGGGGCTGTTTTGGTTTTGACAGCACTGATGTCGGACGGTAAGCATGCCGGGCGTAGGCGCCTTGCCCGTAAATCTCAGACGTCAAACAATAGTTGCTAATAACAACTACGCACTCGCTGCGTAATCTTGAGCTCAGCTCGATTACCTTAATCCGCGGCGCCCAGGAGCGTCGCCGACGAGTATCCCGCGGCCTTTAAGCCTGCTAAGTGCCGAGTCCGGGGTATCATTCAAGCAGGATGCGTGAGGGGACTCCTTTAAACCTCACTAAGACTTAAAGGATAAGCGCGTGTTCGCCCGCCTTCCGGCAGGCCCGCGTCGACAATCAAAGGAAGGATAAGCATGTAGAAAGCCGCCTGGTGCGGTGTTTGGACGGCGGTTCGAGTCCGCCCAGCTCCACTTCATACGTTTATGACCTCGTACAAAACGAAAATAAGGGCGTTCCTCAGGAACTTCAGGAGGGAGAATATCCGGAGGTTCATCAGGGATAATATCACCCACAGCAGTGAGAGCAATTTTACTATTGCTGCGTCGCTGGGGTATGGGGTGTTCTGCGGGGTTATTCCCATGTGGGGCTATCAGATGGTGTTTACGTTTGCGACGGCGCATTTCCTGAAATTGAATAAATATCTTGCGCTGTTGTCTTCCAATATCAGTTTCCCTCCATTTATACCGTTTATATTTTATGCCAGTTATTGGACGGGATGCAAGGTGCTTGGCCGGTCCGTTGACCTCAATTTTTCAGGGCTGTCAATGAGCGAGATAGGCAGTTCGCTTCTGGAGTTTATACTCGGCAGCATCGTCCTTGCTTTGATATCAGGTCTTGTTGTAACATTTGTATCATGGGGAATTTTATCAGTTACAAGAAAATCACCACGATAGTGATTGTCTTCGTTGTCGCGCTCTCCGCTGCGGCGCAGGTGAAGATCGTAGCGCACAGGGGGTTCTGGAAATCTGAAATGGCGGGGATGTCGGAGAATTCGCTGGCATCACTTCATGCGGCGCAGTATCATGGCTTTTGGGGCAGTGAGTTCGATGTGCATATGACTTCGGACGGAGTGATTGTCGTCAATCATGACAATGATATTGAGGGTGTGCGTATTGATGCCAACCCTTATGAGGCAATAAAGGATAAGAGGCTGCCTAATGGAGAACATCATCCTTTGCTTGAAGATTATCTGCTGCAGGGCACATTGGACGGGACAGTGCTCGTGCTTGAATTCAAATCGCATCCTGCAAAAGAAATGGAGGATGAACTGGTGGAGAAGAGTGTGGCGATGCTTAAAGAATACGGTCTGTATTCTCCTGAAAAGGTCCTGTTCATTTCTTTCAGCCTTTATATTTGCGAGAAAATTGCGGCTGTTGCACCGGAATTCACGAATCAGTATCTTGGCGGAGACCTGTCACCTGCGGAGCTTCATGAGAAGGGAATCAATGGCCTGGATTATAACCAGAATGTCCTGCGTAAACATCCTGAATGGGTGAAAGAGGCGCATGACCTGGGCATGAGCGTGAATGTGTGGACCGTCAATGATTACGCCGGCATGCAATACTTTGCCTCTCTCGGCGTGGATGCCGTCACGACAAATGAGCCGCTTCTCGCCCGGCTCGCAATCTCAGAATAGCTCTAAAGACGCGAAAGCGAGTCCATCACATGCCTGTAATGGACGTATGTGCTGTCGAAAGCCTTCTTGAACTCAGGTTTGAGCGGGTCGGCGGCAGGGGATTCCATTGTGAGAGGATTGATTGGAGTGCCGTTTTTCCATACGCGGAAATCAAGATGAGGACCAGTGGCGGTACCGGTCATTCCAACGTATCCGATGACCTCTCCCTGGCGTACTCTCTGTCCTGCTTTGAGTCCTTTCGCATAGCGTGACAGATGCAGATAAGCGGTGGTGTATACGCTGTTGTGGCGGATTTTTACTGTATTGCCGCCTCCTCCTCCCCAGCCGACACTGATGACTGTACCGTCGCCTATGCTCCTGACGGGTGTACCTGTCGGTGCGGCGTAGTCTACTCCGGTGTGAGCTCTCACGACATGGTGTACGGGATGCAGACGGTGGTAGGAGAAGCCGGAACTTATTCGCTTATACTCGAGCGGAGCCTTGAGGAAAGCCTTGCGGAGGCTTTCGCCGGTGTCACTCCAGTAAAGGTTGCCCTTGTCTCCCTGATCGAACATAATGGCGGGCAGGCTCTTCTCATCACGGATGAAATCTGCAAAATAGATGGTGTCAATCCCTATGAACTCACCTTCACAGCGCTTCTCTGTGTACATGACCTTGAAGCGGTCTCCGTCCCTGAGGGTGAAGAAGTCCACAGTCCATGCATAAATGTCGGAAAGGTCCATGACCAGGAGCGGAGATGCACCGGCTGCCCTCATGTCATTCCAAAGCGAAGACTTGATGGTGACATCATTGTAACGGAGAATACGCTCTACCGGTCTCGAGACGCGCCATGCCCTGAGTGAATCGAAGTCGAACACGACGGATTCGGTGCGGCTCTCTTCATATACGAGATAGCGCGCTCTCTGCAGGCTGTCGAGGGTATAGTAAGTATGATATGGATTGCCTGCCTTCAGGCGTTTGACGTCGAAAACGGAATCGCTTGCTGAGAGAAGGCCATAGATCTCCGGTCCGCTGAGGCCGACTCCGGATAGCAGCGAGGAAAATGTCTGTCCGCTGCGGACAGAACCTTCTTCCTCCATGAAATCCTCTGTCCGGAAGCCCAGCGGCGGGATAGTATCCCGGACGGCTTCTTCAGGACTGTCTGTTTCAGAGTCATGAACGGATTTGATGCCATGGAGCCGGCATGATGTCATGCCTAGTAAAACTATACCTGAGAGAATGATCAGCGAAGATATCCTTTTCATCTGGAAAACGGTTTTAAACTCCCAAATATAATCAATATTTGGGACAATCAGAACCATCCATTCGTAGCAGGAGCAATCGTACCCAGGTCGTGCAGTATGTAGAAGCCATAGCCATCAGCGGATACCATATCCCCGAACGGTTTGTAATGATAGCATGCGGCCCCGTCTATTTTATATAGTTTGCCGGACTTGTCTTCCCGCAGGCACATCATTCCCGGGACAAGCTTCTTCAGCTTAGAATAGCCTGAGTCAGTATATGTGGACATTTTTGAACCGTTGTAACATATCTGATAATCTTCAGATTCTTCTTTTTCATGGAAGCCTTTACACAGGGGGACCAGATAGCAGTTCCTCTCACCTATGCTTTTAATGAAAGCAGCTCCGGTAGTCTCATCAAAACCATCTGCACCATATACGAATTGCTTTATACTGCTCTTGCCCGCTATCAGTGAGAAAGCGTTTGATGCTGCATAAGTCTCTGGCGATAGCCGGAAGCGCACATAAAAACATTTGTCGTATTTCGGAGTCGTTCCGGTGCCTGAAGGCCCTGTGGGGACGGAGTAGCTGCCATTGCTGACATGCCGGGTAATCTCTGTCCCAGCTGCGCCATGAAGGAAAATGTTGATGTATCCTGCCGCTGCCCGGATTGTGTCTGACTGTGAGTGTTTGTTTGACACGACCCCCATTAGCCATACTTTACCGGCAGCATGCCTGCCTCGATGCGTGAAGGATGGTGTAAGGGTTGTGTATCCCGTATTCCTGCTTATGGATAAATTAAGACTGGCGGCATCATCTGAATGGATGTAAGCCGGTGTCCCGCAGTATGAAATGCTCTCTGCCCGGGCTGAAATATTGGGGATACAGATAGGCCACTGCTCGTTGCCAAGCGTATTTTCAATGGCCGTTGAGGACAGAGTGGCAGATGTCGTGGCCATGATGGCCGAGTAGTCATGCCATGTTCCGTAGAAGGTGTTCTTTCCGCTGCGGAAGTTTGCAGGGAACGGATCCGTGCCTTGGATAAATATTTCACCGACCTTGTTTATGGCACAGCCTGGCGTTTTCGTTGAAATTGACAGCCTGTCGAACACGTCTCCTCTATAATCAACGACTTTACCGTCCAGATGTAAGCGGGCAATGAATATGTCAAAGACTGTATGCAAGTCATCCGTAGGGGCGATGCCGACATATCCTGACTGTGTGGTGAATACAGGTGCGAGAAACTCGTCGTAGAGGGCTGGGGAGAAGGATATGGACTCTCCCTCTTCGGATACGAAAGCGATGCCGCAGCGGACTTCGGTGCCGTCAGGGTGAAGGGTGATGGCACCGGACTGGAGACCGGAGCCTGGCAGCATGACGGGCTTTCGGACGGAGACGGTGCAGAACCCTTCCTGGCCGGAGTCCGCGCATTCCATACGGATAATCGCTGTCCCGGCTCCTGTCGTGGAGATAGTGGCGGAACCGTCGCCGTTGTCGTTTAGACGAATGATCCCGTTGCCTTCTTCCAATGAATAGTGCACTATATCGGTGCCCTCTGCACCTGTGGCGCGCAAAATGCCCTGCTGGGCGACGTACTTTGGCTCGGATTCCCAGGATGCGGTGAGAGGTCGCGTGACTCTCAGCGTAGCTTCGCAGGAATGTCTTTCATCGAAGGACTCTGCACGAAGGCGTATTTCAGTCCCGGACCGGGCTGTGGAGGAGGCATTGAACGTAATCCTGTCATCAGTATCGTCAATGTTCCATGATATCCCTGCGGAACCGATACTGCCGGACGTGGTACTTTTTGAGATTTGCTTATCGTCAAGGAACAACTGCCATCCGTATGGATAGTTGTTGAACGTGCTTCTGCGGCCGCGGTCGCGCATGTGGCCGTCATGACTGTAATATACATAGGTATCGGCCGAGCTCCCGGGACAGATATTGATGACAGAGGTCTGCTTGAAATCGCCGGAGTCTGAGAAAAACAGGCGGCGTGTGTCTGACCAGTCATCGTCACGGCATACTTGCCATGACTCCTCGGTGAACATCCCTTCCCATGTCAGGCGGAGGTTTATGTGATAGGACTCTCCTCCGATAATATCATTGTCGTCACTGACGTGGAAACGGTAACAGAGACCGCCTTTGACGCCGTCGGTGTTGGCTTTCTTGCGCGTGGATAACTCTACGTATGTGGCGAAGCCGTCATTTGATCCGGAAATGTTTTCCGGAACTATTAGCGTTACTGTACGCGTGACATTGCGTGAAGTGACTGTACCTTTGAGATCGTCATAGTCGAAATCGGGAAGGAAGTCATCCGTTGATTCCGCTCTCGATGATGGTGAATCACTGGACGGAAAGAGAGTGAGGGAACGGTTGAGGTTGCGGACACTGATCAGGGAGTATTCAAGCGCTTTCAGATCGTCGCCGATTTCGCTTATGTCGATGTCAATATTGAGCTTTGCCGCAAGACGGTTGAGCGCGACCTGCTGCTCCTGCCCGGCATTCCATCCTGGATGAATCACGGCCATGCCGGCTCCCGGCAGCCCTTTTTCGACCATGTGGGCGTAGGATGGAATGATGGCTTTGAAGCCGTCCATGCCGTCTTCGGTGTCAGGAATGGAAGAAGTCCGGTCGCCGAGATTGGCGATGATGTAGGCATTGTGACTTCGGTTGCGGTCAAGGCGCAGCGTTATGGAGGTACCCTCTGAGTAGCATGTCGTCTCCAGGATGCCTTCGGGATTGAAAACGGCTACGGTCATCTCGCTTATCCTGTCTGTGTCGGAAATACGGCTTTTGGTGTCTGCGCCGGAAAGAGACAGGGTGATGTCCGCTGGCGTATCCAGGATATCTCCATCCTGTGTGCCCGTACAGCTGGCGGACATGATGAACATGGTCGTCAGGACTATATAACGTGCTTTCATATTGTCCTTTCGTTTTCCGTATCGTTCCAATGCCTCCATGTGATAATCGCGTCGGCGTCATTCAATTCAATGGCTGTCTCAGGAGAGTCTGAGCCGGGGCGCGTGATATTGACGGACCTGATTGTGTATTCCGTGTCGGCGGCTATGTAAGACATGGTGATTGCGTAATAGTATATATGCCCGAGCATAGAAGATTGCAGTACAACACGGGTCTTGCGGGGACACCATGTGGCTTTGTGTGAATCGGCGTCAGTGCCGTTGGAAAAAGTGTAGAAGGTGAATGTGTCGTCAGATCCCTTACCTGACGGCAATACCGCTCCTGAAGGTGAATAGAGGAATTTATCGTAGTCGGAACTCTCAAAACCCATACGGTTGGACCAGCCTTCCTCCATGCCTCCGTCAATTGCGGAGACGGCGTTGGTCAGGTAGACGGATTCAATGGTGAGGTCGTGGGCAGTGTGATTCATTATGCCTTTGACCGTTATTTTGGCTACAAGCCTTCTGAGACGCACGGAGATACCGGTGTCGCGGGAAATGTCACAAACTGTCTGGCCGGTCATTGCCAGACGTCCGTCCAGTGCGCTGTCCAGAAATACGGCATCCGAAGGCTCGTCCTGCTTGAAATTGGCGTAGACCTTGATGAGTTTGCCCTTTCCGCAGCTCACCGTAAGTGATGGTGACTGACTTTCCGTGAATGTGCCTGCTGTATCCATGGTGCCGTCGGCATTGTAGACCTCTATGCGAAGCTTTGAGATTGAATCATCGTTGATTCCTGCCGCCCTGGAGGTAACCTCCCCGTCGGGACGGGCGGATACCGTGATGGTGGCTGAGCCTTCGTACGTCGTGTCAGGCATTTTTCCTGAGCATGATGCTGCTATGATGGCAGCCGATAGGATGATTGTTGAATGTTTCATAGTATGTAGTCTTTTGAGCCTCCGCCGTCCCACCCGGTGATACTGATTTCGGCCGAGAGGGTGGCATAGTCTATTGTTACTGCGATGTCGTCGAGGTCACTGGCGTCCCAGTTGTAGCCGTTGCCGGCCATTATCCCGCCTATGCTGAATGTTTTGATGAGCTCTCCGGTTCCGGCGCGTGTCTGTCTCATCAGGTGCATTTTCAGTGAATTGTCTCCCTGACGTGGCACCCGGACTCTGAAACCTCCGTAGGGGAGGCTCTCCGCGAGTGTGTTGAAGTCGCCCTTGACGGGTGTGAGGTCATAGGCGCCGAGGCCGTTCCAGTTGCCTTCTACGTTGATGTGACAATTCTCGTCCGGTGTCATGCCGGAGATGTTGATGTCTATGGTGCAGAATTGTTTGTGCAGTATGACGGTGTCGGCGGTATGCTCTGAAGTGCAGTCAATGTCAGCGCAGTAGCCCCATAGCATATCGGCCTCGTGGCCGATGGGAAGCAGGAGCGTCCCTGAGAGAAATTGCATGTTGCCGCCGCCGGCAAAGGCTCCGACTTCCGCATATCCTCTGGGAAGCTGGATCTCCAGACAATTTGGGATGTCTCCGGCGCCTATTTTCCTGATGTCGGCATATTCGTTTTCGCCGCGGATCGCCAGGTCAAGCCTGTTGGCGGACAGCTCTTTTATGACGCCGCGGGCTTCAGAGAGATTGAGTGAGAGGGTGGAGGGACAGTCTATCCTTTCTTCCCTTATTGCGCATGACAGCACTATGGTGAGAAGTATGGGGAAGAGTAGAGTGACCGGATTAGATGGTAAAGTCATTGCCGTTTCCATTGATGATTCCTTTTTGCCATGGTTGGACTTCTACATTGAATGAGCAGCCTGAGATGGTGACGGGGGTGTCGGGATCAGTGGAGCCGAGTCTTGTGATGACGACGTTGTTGATGGTATAGGCAGTGTTGGGACGGGTGCCGGTGATTTCTATCGGGTAGTAATATGTGACGCCGTTCATCTCCGTTTCGATGACCACTTTGGTGGTGCGGACTGTGTCGCTGTTGGGATATGAATATAGGTATATGTCTGCGCTGAAAGGATTGTCGCTTAACGTCCTGCCGGTGTAGGAAAGAGCTGTCAGGTCATTTGTGGCGGCCATGTAAGCTGTGGGAGCTGGGATGGTGCTGAAGATGTCGCTGACGTCACTGTTGATGGGGGTGAAAGTGGCGGGGACGTTGGCTAAATAGATGGATTTGAGGGAGAATGCAGCGTTCCGGAGGGCGTCGGAAGGAAAGTCTGTCCTGATGTTTTCGACTTTGATGCGGCAGGCCAGGCGGTGGAGGGCTACGTTGATGTTGTTGGTCGTGTTGCCTGCTGATATTGAACTGGTTGCGCCGGGCGTGCCAATCATGACGAAGCTGACGCGGCTGTTGTCGGACATGGAGGAGACGTAGCTGCGCAGGTCTGACTCATTGGCTATGTTGTTGAGCCCGGGAGCATTGGCGAAGACGTAGATGTTTCTCCTGCCGGGAGTGGCTTCGAGAGTGAGGGCATTGGCGGCTATTTCGCTGGCGGTGGCATTTTTGCGTGTGTCCAGGATGCCGTTGTCGGGCCCCTCATCGGCGCGAAAGACAAGGACTTCCAGAGATGTGATTGCTTCCTCGCCGGCGGTTGTGGAGATATCGTCAGATTTGGTTGATTCGGAGATAATTGAGATGGAAATGGTGGCTTTGTCGACTGGCGGGGGAGTGGCAGGGACTTTTGAGCATGAGAGGAATGTGAGGGATGCCGTTATGGCAATGATGATGAATCTGTTCATTGGTGCAAATGGTTATCGGTTGAGGTTGTATTTTCTTATTAGTGAGGAGATCTCCGGGTCGAGATTGCCGCGGAAAGTGTAGCTCCCGTTGAGCGAAACGGACCTGAGGTAGTGCTGGACGGCACTTTTTTCATCGCCGAGGCGAGAGAAAAGGATTGCTTTTAGGTACTCTGTACGGTCGCTTACGGGGAGTTTATCGAGTATTGACATGGCTGAGTGGTTATATTCCATGGCGCAACAGGCGACGGCGGTGTTGTAGTCGGCGTATGGACGGAGGATTTTGATGGCGCGTTCGAAATCATGATCGCGGAGGGCCTGGACGCCGGCCATGTAGGCAGTGTCAAGAACGGTGGTGTGGACCGTGTCACGGGTCATGCCTTTCCGGTGGAGGAAGAAACTGAATTCGACGGTACGGAGGCGCGGGTATAGCTTTTCCCTAAGATGACGGTATGTCGTGAGACGGCTGATGGCGGCTTCGCGCTCGTCGGGGTCGGCGATGGATGCGGTGTTGAAGAACGCTTCCTTGTCGGCTGCAGTGAGGAGGGTATCGGCGTTGACCAGTTTTCCCAGCATGTGCCAGTTTTCAGCGTTGCCGCGAGATATGAACCGGATGTCCAACGGGGCTTCGGTGAAGCCGCCGTCAAGGCTGATCTGTGCGCCGCCGAGACGTCTTAGCGAGTCGCGGCAGTGACGGATATAGCTGTTGAAATAACTTGAGACGGCTTCCGCGCGTCTGAGGGACAGGCGTTTATTGTCGCGTAAGAGGCCTTCGGGGGAGCATGATGCGAGGACTGTGATTGAGTCGATGTCGTATTCGGAGTTTTCCATGAGAGATGTTAGATGCCGGCGTATACGCCCAATCTCTCCGGCATTGTGGGAAAGATCCGGGTCGATGTCGTGACGTCCGGCGGCGAAGTCTATCCAGCAGGCGCTGTTGGCTTCCGCCCTTCGTTCTATGATTTGGGTCATGTAATGTTCGGACGGGTCCAGGAAGCTTGACAGTGAACTGATGTAGAAGGTAATGGGTTGGCTGCGCGGGATAGTGTATATTATCCGGTCGTCCTCGTAGATTTCTCCTTCAAGCGCTATGTCTGCCTTTTTCAAACCGCTGGCTGTTTTGATTGTCTGGATGTACTCGTAGACAAAATCGCCATTGGACGAGGTCGTGACTGTGTCAAGCCGTAGACCTTCGGTGATGATGGGGACTTTGACATAACGGCCGAACATTTTACTGCGGCGGGATTTGCGTGCTTCGTTGCGACGTATTTTCCATTGCTGTGTGTAATGCTTGAACGCCTCTCTGGCACTGACCCCGAAGATGGAGGAAAACTCTTCATCGCTCACGATCCTCTGCTCATCTTTTAGTGCATAGAGTTGCGGGATGTTGCGCCTGAGGAAGATTTCCAGCGTCTTAATCCGTATAAACTCCGCGCTGTCCGTGATGATTGTAGACAGGAACTTGCGATACTGTTCGTAGCCTCTGAGCTGCCGCGCCCTGAAATCCTTTCCTGTGATTATTACAGGTGCAAGATGCGAACTGTCTCCAAGCACAGTAAGGACGGGATACAGGCGCAGCTGCCATCGGCTGTCCTGCATGCCGGCCGGGATACTCACTTCAAAACGGAGATCCACTTTGCCTTTCCTTTCTGCGATATTGTGAAACCTGGCTGTGACTACCGCTGCCTGTATCCTGTCCGTTGCGACCATTTCTCCGTCTTCATTCCGAACGGCATCCATTATTATGGGACCGTCTCCTTCCTGACGTGAAAGCAGCACGGTGTCTTTTACCGGTTCTTCGAAACCGGTATCGTAAGAGCCCGATATGTTCAGGCCGGCTTCGTAGGCGCCCCGCTGAAGTTCACGGACTTTATGCTGGGAGGCACAAGAATATGCAATCAATAAGAATAGGATAAGGAATTTGTTCATTTTAAAAAACATATACAAGTCCCAGTAAAAGTTCATCCGGCAGGGCGAACCACTTCTCTCCGGCGTCGGATGTTTGTCCACACATCGGACAGTCGTATAGTGTGAAGGCGGTCCGGCCGAGCCATCCTGCAGCTCCCATTTCCAGATTCCAATGTCTGCTGAGAAGTGCCGTATAGCCAAGCCCGATGCGAGCTCCGATGGCGTCTCCCTCCTCCGTGTCCCTCGATACTACTCCGCCCCTGCTGTACTGCTGGTATTGTAATCCTCCTTCCAGCCACCAGCCGGCATAGGTGTTCCAATTCCAGTAGCGTGCACTTCCGGAAAGGGTAATCTGCCTGTTCTGCATTTGCTTCTCCATATCGCCGCCGTGCCAGGTCCAGGGGTTGTACCTGGCTGCGGTCCCGACACTCCAATGCCTGGAAAATGCCATTTCGCCTTTGACGTTGATTGTACCGAGCATGGCGTAGTCCGGTATGTTGGTAGACAAGGCGAATCTCTGTCCGGACAGGGCCGTGGCTGACGCGATAAGGGAAGCTATAATGAGAATAATCCGTCTCATGAGTCAGAACGAACACTCGGATGTGAGATTGTCCTCTACGAGACTCATCTCGCTGGCGATAACCTCGCTCGAACTCCTTTCGGAGCCATCCTGACTGATATATTTCGTGTTTTTGATGCGGCCGCATACGTATATTCCCGTGCCTTTTTTGAGGAAACTGAAATCCGGCATCTTCATCCCTTTCCATGCGGTCACGTTGTGCCATGTGATTTCAGCGGCAGGGGTGCCGTCTTTGGTCTTGTATACATAGTTTGTCGCGACTGATAAATGCGCGACCGTCTGGTCACCGAAGTTTCCGATACGGACACTTCCTATTTTACCTCTGAGTTCTACTTTGTTTAATTGTTCCATGATGAATGATTTTAACTGACTGCCTCCTGTCGTGTTGCGCACCACGTGGAGGTCCGTCGGCAAAGTAAACCGGTGTGCGCGGCAGTTCCGATACCTCTCATCGTAAGAGGGGGGATTTTTTTCTGTTTCTTTGTTGTTTTATCTCTTTTTTTGTGGTTTTAATAAGAATCGTAAAACACCGGACAAGAATTCTTATGTTATGAAAAAACTGTTGTTTTAAAGAAACGTAAAAATCTTTCAGATAATTATTATATCACTTGGAAATATCGCCTCGCCTGCCCATATTTGACGCAAAGGAGACATCGCAATGAAATATGTAAACTACCTGATGCAGGAACAGGAAATTACCTGTCTGGAGTGCGGCACCGAATTCTACGGCAGAGTGGGCAAAAAGTTCTGCTCGCCGACTTGCAAGAACTCGTGGCACAACAGGGCGCGTCGTGACTCCTCTCTGATAAGGAGGACTGTGGAGTCATCAATAGAACGCAACTACAAAATCCTCACGAGGCTTTTGAAACTTGGCATTCACTCCATGGACAAGATGGAGTGCTCTTTGCTGGGCTACAAGTTCGAATGCGTCACCGGCTATACCAGAGCAGTCAATCACGACGTGTTCTCCGTCTTTGATATCAGGTATGCTCTCTCTTCAACGCGCCTGTTTTCCCTGGAACGCATCACCGTGCCTACGGAGTCGGAAAATTATTAACTTTGCCGTGCAAAATAACATAAGATATGACTGACAATCCTATATTGAACCGATCCACAGCCCCTTTCGGAGCACCGAGGTTTGACCTTATAAAGCACGAGCACTATCTCCCTGCGTTCAGGGAGGCAATCTCCCTCGCCAAGGCCGATATTGACGCCATTACTTCCTGCCCCGGTGCCCCTTCTTTCGCCAACACAATCGAAGCCCTGGAATACTCAGGACGTCTGCTCAGCCGTGTGGAAGGAATTTTTTTCAATATATATGAGGCCCTTACCGACGAAGAGCTCCAGAAAATCGCCGATGATGTCACCCCCATGCTCAACGAGTATCATATGTATGTCCTGCTGAATGCCCGGCTGTTCGCCCGCATCAAGGCAGTATATGACTCACATCCGCAGCTTAGCCCGGACGCCGCCAAACTGCTCGATGACACATACAAGAGTTTTGTCCGGGGCGGAGCCAATCTTTCTGATGAAGACAAGGCTGAATATACAAAACTATCCGAACAACTCTCCCTTCTTGAACTCAAGTTCGGCAACAATGTACTTGCCGCCACAAATGCGTTTACGCTCCATCTGACCGACAGGAACGATTTGGAGGGCTTGCCTGACTATCTTGTCGATTATGCTGCTGAGGAGGCATCAGGACGGGGCCTGGAAGGGTGGGTATTCACCCTGCATTTCCCTTCATACAACCCTTTCCTTACATACAGCTCACGCCGTGACCTTCGCGAACGCATGTGGAGGGCCTATGCCGGCAGGGCTATAGGGGGAGACAATGATAATACCCGGGTAGTCCGCGACATAGCGGGGTTGAGGATAAAGATTGCCCACATACTGGGTTATGACTCATATGCCGATTATGCACTTGAAGACCGCATGGCGCGTAAGGTCAAGACAGTGAATGATTTCCTTGACCGCCTTATGGCGCCTTCCCTTCCTGTAGCCCGCAAGGAGCTGGCGGATATTTTGGAGTTTGCTCAAAATGAGGGCTTTGAAGGGGAACGCCTTGAGCCCTGGGACTTCAAATACTGGGCGCAGAAATACAAGGAGAGTCATTACGATCTTGACGAAAAGCTTCTCAAACCGTATTTCCGTCTTGAAGACTGTATCGGTGCCGTTTTCGGACTGGCGAATAAGCTTTACGGCATCACTTTCAACGAAGTGGACGACGTGCCCGTGTACCATCCTGATGTACGGGTGTATGATGTGAAAGACGAAAGGGGAGAGCACCTGTCACTATTCTATGCCGATTTCTTTCCACGCCCGAGCAAGAGGGGCGGCGCATGGATGACTGAATTCCGCGGCCAGTACATGGAAAACGGTGTGGACTTCAGGCCTTTTGTCAGCATTGTGACCAATTTCAGCAAGCCTACGGCCGACACCCCGTCCCTCCTTACCCATGACGAGTTCACGACCCTCCTTCATGAGTTCGGACACTCGCTTCACGGCATGCTCAGCCGTGGACGATATCCATCCCTTTCCGGTACCAACGTGGCCCGGGATTTTGTGGAGCTGCCTTCACAAATAATGGAAAACTGGGCATTTGAGACAGAGTATCTCAACACGTTTGCCCGTCACTACAAGACAGGTGCGCCCATTCCGGCAGATTATATAAAAAAGATATCGGCCTCGCGCAACTATCTCGCCGGCTACCAACAGGTACGTCAGCTCCAGTTCGGCATAATAGACATGGCCTGGCATACTCTGCACGAACTTCCCTCAGAAGGGACCGTTGAATTCGAACATAAGGTGCTTGCCCCGTATTCTACCCTTCCTTCAATAGACGGTGCTGCCCAATGCCCCTCATTCAGTCACATATTCAATGGCGGGTACAGTGCCGGATACTATTCCTACAAATGGGCAGAAGTGCTGGATGCCGACGGCTTCGAAGCATTCAAGGAAGCCGGAATATTCTCAAAAGAGGTCGCATCCCGTTTCCGCCGCGAGATATTGGAAAAGGGCTCATCCGAAGATGAAGCCCTTCTATACCGTCGCTTCCGCGGACATGATCCCGAACCGGAAGCCCTGTTGAGAAAACTTGAAATACTTTAAGCCTTGTCGGGATCTTTGAAAAGGATGGCGAAGAATACTGCCACCACTAGTGCATAGCCTGCAAATACATACCATGCTGCAGCCCAGTCAGGTGTGGTGGCGTTGTATACGAAATGATTGACTACAAGACCGGCCGCCCAGGTGCCGATAGCAGCTCCGAGACCATTGGTCATGAGCATGAACAGGCCCTGTGCGCTGCTTCGGATGCCCTTGTCTGTCTTCTTGTTGACATAGAGTGATCCGGAAATGTTGAAAAAGTCAAATGCGACACCATATACGATGCAGCTGAGGATAAGCAGCCAG
>JAFZPY010000085.1 GCA_017552475.1 Bacteroidales bacterium
CGGTGAGGACCCACCTCTTCCCATTCCGAACAGAGAAGTTAAGCTCACCATCGCCGATGGTACTGACCCACCAGTTGGGAGAGTAGGTAGCTGCCGTTCTTCGACACCCCGGACAAGGAAACTTGCCCGGGGTGTTTTGTTATCTGAAGATAATTTGCTATTTTTGCGGCGCTTAAAAATAAGCTTACATCTTAAAAACAAATATTATTATGCAAATCGTACAAGTTACAGGTAGAGAGATCCTCGATTCAAGAGGCAATCCTACAATCGAAGCAGAAGTTATTCTCGATTCAGGTTTCGTCGGCACCGCAGCTGTGCCTTCAGGCGCTTCCACCGGTGAGAACGAGGCTCTCGAACTCCGTGACGGTGATCCCAACCGTTACCTCGGAAAAGGCGTTCTCAAAGCAGTTGCCAACATCAACGAGAAGATCGCTCCTGCCATCGTAGGCATGGACGCTACCGAGCAGAGGGCTATCGATATGAAGATGCTCGAGCTCGACGGCACTCCCACCAAGAGCAACCTCGGAGCCAACGCCATCCTCGGCGTATCACTCGCAGTAGCCAAAGCTGCCGCAGCTGAGCTCCAGATGCCTCTCTACAGATATCTCGGCGGTACCAACACATATGTACTCCCTGTCCCCATGATGAACATCATCAACGGTGGCGCTCACTCTGATGCTCCTATCGCTTTCCAGGAGTTCATGATCCGTCCCGTAGGCGCAGCCAATGAGGCAGAGGCCGTACGTATCGGTGCCGAAGTATTCCACAACCTCGCCAAGCTTCTCAAGAAACGCGGTCTCTCCACCGCTGTTGGTGATGAGGGCGGTTTCGCTCCCGCACTCGACGGTATCGAGGACGCTCTCCAGATCATCTGCGACTCCATCAAGGCCGCTGGTTACGAGCCTGGCAAGGACGTTAAGATTGCAATGGACTGCGCCGCTTCCGAGTTCGCTGTAAAAGACGAGAACGGCAACTGGTGGTATGACTACAAGCAGCTCAAGAACGGCAAGCAGAAAGATCCTAACGGCAAGAAACTCTCCGCTGATGAGCAGATCGCTTTCCTTGAGCACCTCATCGACACATACCCTATCGACTCCATCGAGGACGGTCTTGATGAGAACGACTGGGACAACTGGGTAAAACTCACCCAGAAGGTAGGCCACAAGTGCCAGCTTGTAGGTGATGACCTCTTCGTGACCAACACCAAGTTCCTCCAGAATGGTATCGAGATGGGCGCTGCCAACTCTATCCTCATCAAGGTAAACCAGATCGGTTCCCTTACCGAGACCCTCGAGGCTATCGAGATGGCTCACCGTCACGGCTACACCACCGTTACCTCTCACCGTTCCGGTGAGACCGAGGACACTACCATCGCTGATATCGCCGTTGCTACAAACTCCGGCCAGATCAAGACTGGTTCCCTCAGCCGTACAGACCGTATCGCCAAGTACAACCGCCTCATGAAGATTGAGATGGAACTCGGCAATGCAGCCGCATACGGTTACAAGAAACTCAGATAGTTTCTACCAAAAAACAAAAAATATGAGGCGGTCATCCCTTTCGGGGTGGCCGCTTCACTTGATAATATCAAATATCATTCTTAAATTTGCGCACCAAAAAAATCCACAATGCCACAAGACGCAACCAATCCACTGAAGACGGGATACATTTCGCAGGTTGTCGGCCCTGTAGTCGACGTTCATTTCGACCTGTCCGGGCAGAAGACTTCTTCTGATCTGCCTGGTATACACGACTCTCTTGAAGTAAAGCGCAGCGATGGACGCACCCTCATTCTCGAAGTGCAGCAGCATATCGGGGAGGACACCGTGCGCACTGTAGCCATGGACTCCACCGATGGACTCCAGCGCGGCATGGCGGCTGTCAATACAGGAGCCCCTATCGCGATGCCCGTCGGGGCGCAGATCCGCGGACGAGTCATGAATGTCGTAGGAGAGACTATTGACGGACTCTCCGACCTCTCCCGCGAACAATCCCTTCCCATACACCGTGAACCTCCCAAATTCGAGGACCTTACCACCACCCAGGAAGTTCTTTTCACCGGTATCAAGGTTATTGACCTTCTTGAACCCTATCTCAAGGGCGGTAAGATCGGACTCTTCGGTGGCGCCGGCGTAGGAAAGACGGTTCTTATCAAAGAGCTTATCAACAACATCGCCAAGGCTCACAATGGTTTCTCGGTGTTCGCCGGTGTCGGAGAACGTACCCGTGAAGGCAATGACCTCCTTCGTGAGATGATTGAGTCAGGCGTTATCAAATATGGCGAAGCTTTCGAAAAGAGCATGGCTGAAGGACATTGGGACCTCTCGCTTGTCGACCCTGAGCAGGTGCGCAAATCCCAGGTGTCCATGGTCTTCGGACAGATGAACGAACCGCCGGGAGCGCGTAGCTCCGTGGCCCTTTCCGGCCTCACCCTCGCCGAGTCCTTCCGCGACTCCGACAGCGGCGATGGTCCAAAGGACATCCTGTTCTTCATTGACAACATCTTCCGTTTCACCCAGGCGGGCTCCGAGGTATCGGCCCTCCTTGGCCGAATGCCGTCAGCCGTGGGATACCAGCCGACTCTCGCCACCGAGATGGGCCAGATGCAGGAACGCATCACCTCTACCAAGAATGGCTCCATTACCTCCGTCCAGGCCGTCTACGTGCCTGCGGACGACCTCACGGACCCGGCCCCTGCTACCACCTTCACCCACCTCGACGCTACCACAGTGCTTAGCCGTAAAATCACGGAGCTCGGTATCTATCCGGCCGTCGATCCCCTCGAATCCACCTCGCGCATACTTGACCCCAATGTGGTCGGCCAGGCCCATTACAATACAGCCCAGCGCGTGAAACAAATCCTTCAGCGCAACAAGGAGCTTCAGGACATCATTGCCATCCTCGGTATGGATGAGCTCTCCGACGAAGACAGGCTCACCGTCAATCGCGCCCGCCGCGTACAGCGCTTCCTGTCACAGCCCTTTGCCGTTGCCGAACAATTCACCGGCGTGCCTGGAGTCATGGTCAGCATCGAAGACACCATCAAAGGCTTTAATATGATTCTCGACGGCGAAGTAGACTACCTGCCGGAGCAGGCATTCCTCAACGTCGGTACAATAGAAGATGCTATCCGTAAGGGCGAGGCCCTCCTGGCACAGGCGAAAAAATAAGACATGAACGATATCAGGCTTGAAATAGTATCACCCGTCAGGACCGTAGTCACCACCTCGGCAGACAGCGTAACCCTTCCCGGCACCAAAGGACTTTTCCAGGTGCTCAAAGACCATGCACCCCTTATATCCTCACTGGAGAAGGGCGACATAGTCTGGGTTAGCGGAGGCAGTGAGGAAAGACTTGCCATATCCTCCGGATTTGTCGAAGTAGGGTCCAACAAAGTCATAGCCTGCGTAGAGATATAGGATGAAGACATTGCATTACATACTCGTCACCGTCATGCTTCTGCTCCTTCCTGCCGTAGCGACAAGAGCTGAAGAAAGCGAAGAACTGGATATCCCCGGAGTAATCTTCGGCCATATCGGAGACGATTACGAATGGCATATTACCGACATCGGAGACCGTGCGATAGCCATCCATCTTCCGGTTATCGTCAAAAGCAGCACCGGCTGGCATGTCTTCAGCTCCTCCAAAATTGCCCATGGCCATTCGTACGAGGGACTTCATATCGCGGCCGAGGGTAAATATGAGGGCAAGATAGTAGAGATGCTTGGGGGTGAGGAAGTCCGGCCCTTTGACATCTCCATCACCAAAAACGTATGCTCGCTCATCCTTGCATCGCTTCTGATGGCAATACTTGTCCTTCTCACAGCCCGCTGGTACCGTAAGCACGACGTCCTCACCGAATCTCCAAAAGGCGTTGCCGCTTTCATGGAACCCCTGGTGATGATGATACATGACATCGCCCGGGAAAACATCGGGGAAGACTACCGTCGTTACTCGCCTTTCCTCTGTACGGCCTTCCTCTTTATCCTCCTCAACAATTTCCTCGGCATCATTCCCTTCTTCCCCGGCGGAGCCAATCTCACCGGCAACATCGCCGTCACCATGGTGCTGTCGGTCTGCACCTTCCTCGCCGTCAACCTGTTTGGTACCAAACACTATTACAAAGACATTTTCTGGCCGGACGTGCCAGCATTCCTCAAACCGATCATGCCGGTCATCGAGGTCTTCAGCGCCCTGGTCAAACCCATATCCCTGACAATCCGTCTGTTCGCCAACATGCTTGCCGGACACATCATGATACTCAGCATGGTCTGCATCATTTTCATCATGGCCAAATACGGTCCCGTGATGTTCGGCTCCATGAGCGTAGTATCTGTCCTGTTCGGACTCTTCCTTGACCTCCTTGAATGCCTCGTGTCATTCATCCAGGCCTATGTGTTCACCATGTTGTCATCAATATATATCGGATTGTCAAGAGCCCACGGAGAATAATTCAAACCATAAATAAAACACAAAATTATGTTCCTTACAGTATTACTTCAGGTAGCTGCCGGTGCAGCAATAGGAAAAATCGGCGCAGCTTTCGGCGCAGCCCTCGCAGCCCTCGCAGCAGCTTTCGGTATCGGTAAGATCGGACAGTCCACCATGGAGTCCATCGCACGTCAGCCTGAGTCTGCAGGCAACCTTCGTACAGGTATGATCATCGCAGCCGGTATGATCGAGGGTGCCGCCCTGTTCGCCATCATCGTCTGCCTTCTCGCAATCGTCCTTTAAAAAACCGGGACCATGAATATTGTCACTCCTGACAGCGGCCTTCTTTTCTGGATGGTCATCATATTTGGCCTCCTGTTCTTCATTCTGGCCAAGTTCGGATTCCCGATCATCACATCGATGGTCGAGTCGAGAAACGCTTCCATAGAAAAATCCCTCAAGGATGCCAAGGAAGTGGAAGTCAGGATGAACGAGATGGTACGCGAACATGCACGCATGATCGAAGATGCACAGAAACAGCATTCCGAGATCATCAAGGAAGCCACTGAGGCCAAGAATGCCATGATTGAGCAGGCTAAGGCTCAGGCTTCCGAAGAAGCGGCGAAGATCATTGCCCAGGCGCATGTCCGCATTGAGGCGGAAAAAGAAAGTGCACTCCGCGACATCCGCAGGGAAGTCGCCATGCTCTCAGTCGGGATTGCCGAAAAAGTTCTCCGCAAAGAACTTGACACCAAGGAAGCGCAGGACGTACTTGATGAAACACTTTTCAGCGAAGTCACCAGACTCAACACTGACCTTAACAGCTAGACAGGTATGGACACAGGAATGATAGCCTCCAGATACGCCACCGCCCTCCTCCGTTTCGTGGAGGA
>JAFZPY010000086.1 GCA_017552475.1 Bacteroidales bacterium
CGGAGATAGGGGTTGTGCTGGACGGCGTACAGCCCGGAATTGAGCTGTCAGAACAGGATTTCGAGGCGGATATCGCCCGTCGGCGCAGTGGCGCTCGTGGCACTACGCCTCGTCATGAGGCTGATGTTCCGCATATTATAAGCGGCGTGTTCAATGGCCGCACGACGGGAGCGCCGCTCACCATCGTATTCCGGAATAATGATACTCATTCGTCTGATTATTCGCAGTTCATGGATGTGCCTCGTCCGGGGCATGCTGATCTGACCGGCATGATCAAGTTTGCGGAGTACAATGATCCGCGCGGCGGTGGGCATTTTTCCGGAAGGCTGACGCTGCCTGTCGTGGCTGCCGGCGTTGTTGCGAAGAAAATCCTTGCAGAGACGGTGTCCGGCGAGACTGACGGAGAGGTGAAGTTTGTGGATGAGGCTCGTCTTATTGAGGTCGGAGGGGAGAAAGACAGCGAGAAGTGGCCGGCGTTGCTGGAGGCCGTGATGGCTGAAGGGGATAGTGTCGGCGGGGTTGTCGAATGCCGCGTGGATGGTTTGCCGGCAGGACTTGGTGAGCCGTTTTTTGATAGCGTGGAGTCGTTGATTTCGCATGCCGTGTTTGCGATTCCCGGTGTGAGAGGTATTGAGTTTGGCGATGGTTTCGCCGCTTCGAGGATGAAGGGAAGTGAGCATAATGACCCGTTTGATGTCGTTGACGGCGAGGCTGTCGTTTCGTCGCGCAATGGAGCCGGCGGGGTGAACGGTGGTATCAGCAATGGCAATCCTATTGTGTTCAGGGTGGCGTTCAAGCCTACGTCAAGTATCCGCAAGACGCAGAGGACGTGGGATTTCGGTAAGCGTGAGATGACTGATCTTGTTGTCCCGGGGCGTCATGATGCATGCTTCGCGCTCAGGACTCCGGTGATCGTTGAGGCTGTGGCGGCGATTGTACTGGCTGATTTGATTGATATAGCATAATTTATATGGATATTAAGGAATATATTGATAAGAACAGGGAGCGTTGGTTCGAGGAATTGTTTTCGCTCCTGCGTATGCCTTCGGTCAGTGCCAAGCCGGAGCATAAGGATGATATGTACCGCTGCGCCAAGCGTTTGACTGAGCTCCTTGTGGAGGCTGGCGCCGACAGGGCGGATGTGTATGAGACTGCCGGTCACCCCGTGGTGTTTGGAGAGAAGACGGTGGATCCGTCGGCGAGGACCGTGCTCGTGTACGGGCATTATGATGTGCAGCCGCCGGAGCCATTGGATAAGTGGCTGACCGACCCTTTTGAACCTGTCATCCATGATGATGCGATCTGGTGCAGGGGCGCGAATGATGATAAGGGGCAGCTGTTCATGCATCTGAAGGCGTTTGAGTATCTTATGAGGACCGGGCAGCTCAGGCACAATGTGAAGTTTTTGTTTGAGGGAGAGGAAGAGATTGGCAGCGGCTCGCTTCCGGCTTGGGTCAGGGAGCATAAGGAGATGCTCGCTTCCGACGTGATCCTTGTGTCGGATACTACGATGATTTCTGATAAGGTGCCGTCAATCAATTGCGGTATGAGGGGACTGGCTTATCTGGAGGTGACGGTGACCGGACCGAACAAGGATTTGCACTCTGGTCATTACGGCGGTTCGATCGCCAATCCTGTCAATACGCTATGCGATATGATTTCGTCGCTGATTGATGATGACGGAAGGATTACCGTGCCGGGATTTTATGATGATGTCGTGGAGCTATCAGAGGCGGACAGGGCACAGCTCGCCCGGGCGCCGTTCTCGCAGTCGGAATTTAATGAGTTCCTGGGGATTGACGAGGTGAAGGGTGAGAAGGGCTACACGACGATGGAGCGTATCGGTATCAGGCCGTGCCTGGATGTTTGCGGCATTTGGGGTGGGTATACGGGTCCCGGGACGAAGACTGTGCTGCCGTCCACAGCTCATGCCAAGATCAGCATGAGGCTGGTGCCCAATCAGGACGGAGCGACGATCACGCGGCTGTTTGAGGAGCATTTCCGTGCTATTGCGCCCAAGAGCGTTCATGTGGATGTGAAGGCTTATGAGAGCGGCAACGGGTTTTTGATTCCGATTACTTCGGAGGCCTTCCAGGCTGCGTCGCGCGCTATGGCGGATGTGTATGGGGTAGAGCCTGTGCCTTCGCGTGGCGGTGGCTCGATTGCTATTCTGGCGGAGATGCAGCGTATCCTCGGAATAGACCCTCTATTGATGGGCTTCGGCCTGGAGAGGGATACGATCCATTCGCCTAACGAGTCTTATCTGTTGAGTCAGTTCTTCGCTGGCGTGAGGTCTCTGGCGCTGTTCTATGGATATTATCCTGCGAAGGCCCAGGCGATGATGTAATACATCATCACGCAGCTCGTTACGAGCTTGATGCCTGTGCCGAATACAAATCCCATAAAGGCGCCGAGTGCTGATTTAAGAGCATCTCCGGTGCCTTTTTCGGCAAATATTATCTCGGCCGCGAAGGCTCCGAGCATGGTGCCGGCTATGATTCCCCATGGCGGAAGGAAGAACATTCCGAGGAATAACCCGACAATGGCGCCACGGGAGCCGGCTTTGGATCCTCCGGTCTTTTTGGTGAAATAGCCGGGTATGAAGTAGTCCAGAAGAGTCACGGCGGTGGTGACGATGAGCATTATTAGAAGAGTGCTCTTTTGCGTAGCGCCGCGTAGAGACATCAGCAGCATGCCAAGCCAGCCTATTGGCGGACCCGGTAATCCCGGGATGACACTGCCTGCGATTCCGATGATTCCGGCGATGATCGCCAGTATGATAAGTATAGTATCCATGTTGACAAAAATAAGTATATTTGTAGAAATACATTCAAGCTATGTTCAATAAAAAAGTATATATTTCGAGGCGTCAGGCTCTCGTGGAGAAAATGGTGTCCGAGGGGCAGAAGGGCATTGTGATTTTTATAGGCAATGTCGATGCTCCTGCACAGTACAAGGACAATGCTTATAAATTCCGTCAGGACAGCACGTGGCTGTATTATTTCGGGTTGCAGCATCCGGCTTATGCCGCTATCCTGGACCTGGATGAGAACTCCGCGACTATATATGCCGATGATGTCGAGATTTCAGATATCGTGTGGATGGGCCCTCAGATACCCGTGAGCGAGAAAGCCGCATCGGTGGGCGTGTCCCGCACTGCCTCATACGATGCTTTTGACGCTGCGGTACGCAGGGCGCATGCTGCCGGACGAGACATCCACTACATCAATCCGTCAAGGTATTATAATACCCTGCGCCTGATGGAGATGCTGGGCATTACCCGTGAAGAAGTCGTATCGGGAGCCTCCCTGTCTCTCACCAAGGCTATTATTGAGCAGCGACTCGTCAAGGAAGATTGCGAGGTGAAAGAGCTTGAGAAAGCTGCCGCACTCGGATATATAATGCACTCTGTCGGCAGGGACAATATCGTCCCCGGTATCGTCGAGCAGGAGATTGTAGGTCTAATGGAGGGAGCTGTGCTCTCAAAGGGCTGGGGTGTATCGTTTGCGACTATCCTCACCCAGCATGGAGAGACGCTTCACAATCATCTCCACGACAAAGTCATAGTTCCCGGCAAACTCATGGTGATCGATGCCGGCGCCGAGATTGAGAGCGGCTATGCTTCCGACCACACCCGCACTTACCCTACCTCCGGCAAGTTCACCCAAAAGCAGCGCGATATTTATGAGATTGTCCGTGAGTGCAATGAATACGCATTTTCCATCACCCGCCCCGGCATTACATATCGTGAGGTCCATATTCTGACGGCCAAGCATATGCTTGAAAGCCTGGCTGGTCTCGGGATTGTCAAAGGCAACGTGGACGACATGTTTGAAAATTCCGTCGCGGGCCTGTTTATGCCCCACGGACTCGGACACAATATGGGTCTCGACGTACACGATATGGAGGACCTTGGAGAAAACCTCGTCGGCTACGATGTAAACCAGTCCCGCTCCCGTCAGCTCGGTCTTGGCAGCCTGCGTATGGCCCGCGAGCTGAAGGCCGGACATGTGATTACCGACGAACCTGGTATTTATTTTATCCCGGCGCTTATCGCAGAATACAAAAATCGCGACTATGCCCGCGACTACATCAACTTCAACCTCCTGGAAAAGGAATATCTTGACTTCGGCGGTATCCGCCTTGAAGATGATGTGCTCGTGACACCTTCCGGTGCCCGCCACATCGGAGCTGACCGCCTCCCCATCGCTCCCGCTGATGTCGAGGCTGCCATGGCTGCCGCCAAGTACCGTAGATAGCTTTCTTGTTTCAAAATAGCTTCTTATGGCTTCCGCCTGTCGAGAAATCGGTAGGCGGAAGCTTCCGTTATGTGGGAAGGGGTGATGTCCCGGGAACCGGCCAGGTCCGCGATGGTGCGGGCGATTTTAACCATTCGGGAGTAGGCGCGGGCGGAGAGGCCGCCTGAACGGACGATTTGTTCCAGTATGTCGCGGCATTCTGGGGAGAGAGGACAATATTTTTCCAGGTGTTTGCCGTTCATTTCAGCGTTAGTGAAGATGTCTTCGTCGGCGAAGCGGCGCAACTGGATTTCACGGGCCTTGCGGACACGCTCCGCTATGGCCGAGGACGGTTCGCTTTTGCGGCCCTCTATCAGCTTGACGGTGTCGACGGCGGGACATAGAAGCTGGATATCCATTCGGTCTATCAAAGGGCCGGAGAGTTTACTCAAGTAGTTGAGCCTCTGCGAGGGGGAGCAGGTACAGCGCTCCCCGTCGCCGTAGTAACCGCAAGGGCAGGGGTTGGAGGCCGCGACGAGCATGAATGAGGCGGGATATTCAACCTTGGCCTTGAGACGGGAGATGATGACTTTGCGGTCTTCGAGCGGGGCGCGCAGGGCTTCGAGAATACTTTTCGGTGCTTCGCAGTACTCGTCGAGGAAAAGCACACCGTTCTGGGCCAGTGAGACTTCACCGGGCATGATGTTTTCTCCCGTGCCGCCGCCAAGTATGGCTGCCATGGAGGCGGTGATATGGGGCGAACGGAACGGGCGCGTGCGCATCAGGCCGCAACGCGAACCGTGCAACCCTGCGACTGAGTATATCTTACTGGTAATGAGGGACTCTTTATCATCCATCGGCGGGAGGATGCCGGCCATGGCTTTGGCGAGCGAACTTTTGCCTGAACCGGGAGGACCTATCATGATGACATTGTGAGAGCCGGCTGCGGCTATCTCAAGCCCCCGTTTGGCTCCTTCCTGACCAATGATGTCCTCAAAATCGGGGCAGGATGTGAAGACGGGTTCCAGACGACGGAGCCGGTATGTGTCGGTGTTGCGTATCAGGAAGTTCTCGCCATCTGATGACGATGTCAGGATACAGATGACGTCTTTGAGGCTACGGACGCCGTAGATGGAAGTTCCGTGGCATTCGGCGGCTTCGAGAGCCGATTCTTCCGGCAGGATGCAGGAGAGGCCGCGCTCCGCCGCCATCTCGGCTATCGGCAATGCACCGTGGATGTATCGTATGGAGCCGTCGAGGCCGAGCTCGCCCATAATGATGTATCGTCCTATGTCGGGAAAGTCCATTTGCCCGGAACCTGCGATGATACCGAGGGCAATGGGTACGTCATAGCCGGTTCCGCTCTTGCGCATGTCGGCCGGCGCCAGGTTGATTATGATCTTTTTTCCGGGAATATGGAATCCGATGGCTTGCAGTGCGGTGACTGTGCGCAAGAGACTCTCCTTGACCGCAGCGTCTGCAAGTCCTACCATGTGGATACCGAGGCCACGTGTGATATCCACTTCCACCTCTACTGCCAGAGCCTCTATGCCTATGCATTTGGCGCTGTAAATCTTTATCAGCATATCGTTCGTTTTTTGTTTGCAATATGCCGAAAAACCGGTGTTGTTTCATTAAGAAACGTATAAACCGTCAAAAGATTTTTACGTTTTTTATTTCTTATATATGCCGAACAGGGCCGAGCCGCTTCCGGACATGGAGGCGTATACCGCTCCGGATTCGTAGAGCGAGTCTTTGATATGCGAAAGAATGGGGTGCTTGTCGAAAACGGTGGACTCGAAGTCGTTGGCGAGAAGACCGCGCCATTCCGTCACGGGATGTGCAAGGACATCTTTGAGCGGAACGTCAGGTGTAGCGGGTACGATACCCCGGTAGGCTTCGGCGGTGGATACGCTCACCCCGTCCGGGATAACGACTTTCAGTTCATATCCACGCATGTCCAGGGGAAAATCCTCCAGAATCTCACCTCTGCCCTGCCCGAACATCGGACGGTTATAAACGAAGAAAGCGCAGTCGCTGCCGAGAGTGGCGGCATACTCTGCAATCCTGCACTCCTGAAGTCCCAGACCACAAAGCTCATTGACCATCTTCAATGCAAATGCGGCGTCCGATGAACCGCCTCCGAGCCCTGCACCGACAGGGGAGCGTTTTTCAAGGAAAATCTTTAGAGGAGGCAGGACGTGGTCCTGTGCAAGCAACAGACAGGCCCTGGCAGTCAAATCGGAAAGCGGCTCCCAGTCAACGCCCTCTTCACGTGCAATTGTGATCATGACCTTACCGTCAGGGGATATCGCCTGGGCTATCTGGTCCTCCCTGTATTTTGCGAAAAGGGCGGCGGATGTCTCTGACCAGTCATCACCCTTTATTATCTCCAGGCGGTCGTAAATGTCGTAACAGGGGACGAACACCGTCTCCAGATCATGGTATCCGTCCGGGCGCTTGCGGAGGATGTTGAGTCCTAGATTGATTTTGACGTTGGGCTGTGTGATCATAGAGTACAAATATACTCAGAAATCTTTATCTTTGCGTCGTCAAATACATAGGATATGCATCACGAGATCATCATAGCCTCGACTGCGGACCTGGACCGTGCGGCGGGCGAATTCCTGGAAGCCATCGGCGATCATACGCTTGTGGCGTTCTATGCCCCGATGGGCGCTGGTAAAACCACGTTTACAACGGCGATATGTCATCGGCTCGGCGTGGAGGACGATGCCGTCAGCTCCCCGACTTTTGCCATAGTCAACGAGTACCGCACAGCCTCGGGTGCACCGATGTATCATTTTGATTTCTACCGGATTAACCGTATTGCTGAAGCCCTCGACATAGGCTTCAACGACTATGTGGACAGCGGATACCTCTGCATCATGGAATGGCCCGAAAACATCGAGGAAATTATCCCCGAAGAGACTCTCAAAGTGCATATTCGCGTCAATCCCGACCAGTCCCGCACTGTCTACTGGGATGACTGACTTCTCTCCTCGATCCTTACCTCCAATCCGGTAAGGACACCGTTCACTCCGGCGCTCCGTACTCTGCCGTCTGCAATGACAAGATTGGGATAATCATCCATTCCTGTCAGAAGAGCGTATAGTTTCCCGTCAAGGCTGACTCCGCACCGGCTTGACGTGAATCTGTAATTGCCTTCGACGGAGATATATTTTTTCATTCCTCCGGTGGTGAAGCAAATTGAACCGTTGCGCGTGCCAACAGCATCAACGCATCCTGCCGACGCGAAGAAATCGTACGGGATAAAACCGGCCTGCACTGATTTGTTAAATCCGTTACTCCACAAATACCAGGATGCCCCGCTACCTGACGGAGAACTGTGCTTGATGGAAAAATCGCTTCCGTCGGGAATTATCCCGCATCCTGCCGTCTTCATCTGCCCCTCATGGAAGTAGACAGGCCCTTCAAAGTCGCATATCATGGCTGGCGAATACGCATAAGATTTGAAGCGGGCCAGAGAGTACGTCTTGCCACCAACTCTTCTGATGTCATATAAGTCGGACGGGCTTTCATGAAAACGAATCTCCTCGCTCTGCCCATCATGATAAATGTAATAAATACTTCCTATCTTGTATGCAAATGCAACGGCTTCCCTGTCCTTATACAACGCCCCTGTCGGCCATCCGCCGTCGTCCGGTTCGCCGATGACGGTGGCATTCCTTCTCAGGAACAACTCCTCCCCGTCTATCCTGTAGGCAATGCCTCCTCCAACTTCACGGTTCTGGCCAAGGGTATGCACGTGCCCGTCCTCCACCATGAATCCTTTAATAACCTCACGCACGTCGTATCTTATAATATCTGCCCCGTCACGTTTAATCACTGTCTGACTGTCATTCGGGAAATAAGTATATAAATGCCCGTCCACAATCCTGTGCATGTCCGGAGACGGCGACACGTCATGGGAAAAACCCGTCGGCACTTCCAGCAGCTTCACGCTGTCCCGATATAGGACAATGCGCGCTTCCACCAATCCCGATGCCGTGTCCCTCACCCAGTCATATCCCTCAGGATACTCCACTGCGGAGATGTATAAAACAGTATCAAAGACAGGGACCGGAGGTGGGGCCAGTGTATCTTTGGAGCCATCGTCCCTGCCTTCTTGTCCGTCTCTCCTTCCGTGGAAACCGTCGTCGTTCCACTTCATGCAACCTGCAGCCAGAACCGCCGCCGTCGCCAATGCTGTCAATACCTTTTTCATGCGTTTTTTTCGGCGAATATACCTGCATTCTCCGAACGACATGAAAAGAAACGTATAATTTGCTGTTTCTTAAAGGAAAATTATACGTTTCTTATATTTTTATCGTGTTTCTTATAGAATGACGCTATCGGAGAGAGCGGATAGCGTCTTCAACGGAGGCGATGATGCTGTCGTCGAGGCCGTCGAGAGCGGGGGAGATGAAGGAGATCATCTGGAGAATTTTTGCCTCGGAAGCGGTGATACCGCGGGAGCGCATGTAGAATTGCTCTTCTTCGTTGAGTTTGCCGGTGGTGGCTCCGTGGGAGCACTTGACGTCATCGGCGTAGATTTCGAGCTGTGGCAGGGTGGTGATGCGGGCATCGTCGCTGAGCAGGATGTTGTGGTTTTCCTGATAGGCTTCGGTCTTCTGCGCGTCGGGTGAAACGACGATGAGCCCGGAGAAACTGGCCCGCGATGAACCGGAGGCAATGCCGTTGAAGAGCTGGCGGGAGGTGCAGCTGGGTACGAGATGGTTCATGCGGATATTGAATGAGACGTGTTCGTCGCTGCCGCAGAGGTATATACCGGAGAGGCGTGCGTCGGCGCCCTCGCCCGTCAGGTCGACGGTCAGGGGAATGTCGGCCGATACGCCCGGAAGGACAATGATGCAGATGTCGAGGGATTCCCCGGCTCCTACCGTGAAATGTTCAGGGACTTCGATGCCCGGACCTATGACATAGACCTTCCTCATGGCTAAAAGATATCGTAACCTTTTTCCTCAATCATCTTGACGATCTCCTTGCCGCCGGTGGTCACGATCTTGCCGGCCTTGAGGACGTGCACGTAGTCGGGCTCAATCATGTCGAGAAGCCTCTGGTAATGGGTGATGAGGATGATTGACTTTTCGGGGGTGCGGAGGGCATTGACGCCGTCGGCGACGATTTTCATGGCATCGACGTCGAGGCCGCTGTCGGTCTCGTCAAGGATGGAGAGAGTCGGGTCAAGCATTGCCATCTGGAATATCTCGTTGCGCTTTTTCTCACCGCCGGAGAATCCGACGTTGACCTGTCGCTTCGAGAACTCTGGCTTCATCTGCACGAAGGCCATCTTCTCTTTCATGAGTTTGAGGAAGTCGCCTGCGGAGAGCTGCTCAAGACCGAGAGCCTTGCGCTTCTCGTTGACGGCGGTCTTCATGAAGTTGGTGATGGTCACTCCGGGAATTTCAATCGGATATTGGAAGGACATGAATATACCCGCCCAGCTTCGCTCTTCAGGCGCCATGGCGAGAAGGTCCTTGCCGTCGAAGGTGGCAGTGCCTTCCGTGACTTCGTAGTCAGGCTTGCCTGTAAGCACTGATGACAGGGTGCTTTTGCCGGCGCCGTTGGGACCCATGACGGCGTGAACTTCGCCGCGGCCGACGGTGAGGTCGATGCCGTGGA
>JAFZPY010000087.1 GCA_017552475.1 Bacteroidales bacterium
AAGGATCGGAAATCATGATCTCGGCGAAGGTTCAAAACGACGGCGACATTGACCTGACGCCCGACAAGCCGGCTTCCGTCACTATGACGGCGAAGAAAGCGGACGGGTCTGTCTTCGATACGCAGACGAACGATGTGATCATCCCGGCGAACGGGGATAATCTGACATGGTTCACCGTTACGATCCCGGACACCTCCTCCGTGACCTTCGATTTCCATGTGACCGCTCCTGCGGGCGTGGAGGAAACCGATCTCACGAACAACGACGATTCCGTGACCGCTCCTGTGTCCGCGCTCCCCGACCGGGAATGCGAGGACGCAACCTCAAGGTAGCCTTCATGCCCTGGAAGGGATACAACTATGAGGACGCCATCGTACTCTCCGAGGAGATGGTTAAATGGGACATCCTCACCTCCGTTCACGTCGACGAATACCTCACCGAGGTTCGTGAGACCAAGCGCGGTATGGAAGAGCTTACCTCCGATATCCCCAACGTCAGCGAAGACGCTACACGCGACCTCGACAAGAACGGTGTTGTACGTATCGGCGCCCACATTGAACCGGGCGATATAATGATAGGTAAAATCACCCCTAAGGGCGAAAGCGATCCTTCACCGGAAGAGAAACTTCTCAAAGCCATCTTCGGTGACAAGGCCGGCGACGTAAAGGACGCCTCACTCAAGGCCAATCCTTCCCTCAGCGGTACCGTCATCAAGACAGCGCTCTACGCCAAGGTCTCCAAAGAGTCCAATAAGCGAAGCGCCAAGGCCGAGCAGAAGAGCAAACTCGACATCAAGCAGGAAGAATTCGACAAGCAGAGCGAAAAACTCCGCAACATCTTCCTCCAGAAGCTCGAAACCCTCGTCGAGGGCAAGAAGAGCGCAGGTGTATACGACCTGTATGATGTTGAGATTATCCGCAAGGGTGACTCCTTCTCCGCCGATGTACTCCGCGGAATCGACTATGCCAACGTCAACTCCAACAAGTGGGTGACCATAGAAAAGAACAAGAAGGAAGAAAACCGTATCAACGGTCTCATCAGCGAGCTTATCAACAACTACTGCATCGCATACAAAGAGGCTGAGACACGCAACAAACGCGAAATCGACAAGATCAAAGTCGGTGACGAACTCCCCAACGGCGTAATGCAGATCGCCAAGGTCTACATCGCCAAGAAGAGAAAAATCACCGTCGGTGACAATATGGCCGGCCGTCACGGTAACAAGGGTATCGTCGCCAAGATCGTCCGTCGTGAGGATATGCCTTTCCTCGAGGATGGAACACCTGTGGATATCGTACTCAACCCTCTGGGCGTTCCTTCACGTATGAACCTCGGCCAGATCTACGAGACCGTCCTCGGATGGGCTGGTGCTGAGCTCGGCCTGAAGTTCTCAACCCCGATTTTCGACGGTGCAAGCATCGACGAAATCTGCCGTTACACCGACAAGGCCGGCGTGCCCAGATTCGGTAAGACACACCTCCGCGACGGTGGTACAGGTGACTGGTTTGACCAGCCCGCTACCGTGGGTGTGATCTACATGATCAAGCTCGGCCACATGGTTGACGACAAGATGCATGCACGTTCAATCGGTCCTTACTCACTGATCACACAGCAGCCTCTCGGCGGTAAAGCCCAGTTCGGTGGACAGCGTTTCGGAGAAATGGAGGTGTGGGCCCTCGAGGCATTCGGCGCAGCCAATGCCCTCCAGGAAATCCTCACCGTCAAGTCCGACGACGTAACCGGCAGGTCCAAGACCTACGAAGCCATCGTCAAGGGTGATCCGATGCCCGCAGCCGGCATTCCCGAGTCGCTCAACGTCCTTCTCCACGAGCTCAGGGGCCTCGGTCTCAAAGTCTCACTGGACTAAGTTGTTTTAATCGATCGAAAAACAAGCAATATGCCTACTTTCAACAATAAAGATAACAAGGTAAAGAGCAATTTCCAGCAGATCAGCATCTCGCTCGCTTCTCCGGAGGACATCACCGAAAGGTCCTGCGGAGAGGTGCTCAAGCCTGAGACCGTCAACTACAGGACCTACAAGCCTGAACGCGACGGACTGTTCTGCGAGAAGATATTCGGTCCCACAAAGGACTACGAGTGCTACTGCGGCAAATACAAACGTATCAGATACCGCGGCATCGTCTGCGACCGATGCGGTGTGGAAGTAACAGAGAAGAAGGTCCGCAGGGAGAGGATGGGTCACATCACCCTCACCGTCCCCGTAGCCCACATCTGGTACTTCAAGTCTGCGCCCAACAAGATTTCCGCCCTTCTCGGCATTCCCGCGAAGAAGCTCGAATCCGTGATCTACTATGAGAAGTACATCGTCATCCGTCCGGGTGCCACCGAGACTGCAAAACTTGACCTCCTTTCAGAGGACGAGTACCTGCAGGCTCTTGACAAGGTTCCCCAGAATGACAACCTTCCCTATGATGATCCCGACAAGTTCGTGGCCAAGATGGGTGCGGAAGGTATCTACGACCTCCTTCAGGAGATTGACGTAGACGCACTCGGCAAAGAGCTCTCCGAGCAGATGAAGACCGAGACTTCCCAGCAGAGGAAGGCCGAGACTCTCAAGAGGCTCAGCGTCGTGAAGTGGTTCCAGGAGTCCAAGAACATCAACCGTCCCGAGTGGATGATCATGAAGGTCATCCCGGTGATCCCGCCGGATCTCCGTCCTCTCGTGCCGCTTGATGGCGGACGCTTCGCCACCTCCGACCTCAACGACCTCTATCGCAGAGTCATCATCCGCAACAACCGGCTCAAGAAACTCATTGAGATCAAAGCTCCTGAAGTCATTCTCCGCAACGAGAAACGTATGCTTCAGGAAGCCGTTGACTCCCTCTTCGACAACTCCAAGAAATCCAGCGCCGTCAAGAGCGAATCCAACAGGGCCCTCAAGTCCCTCTCCGACTCACTCAAAGGTAAGCAGGGTCGCTTCCGTCAGAACCTCCTCGGTAAACGTGTCGATTACTCCGCACGTTCAGTTATCGTCGTTGGTCCTGAGCTCAACATGCACGAGTGCGGTCTCCCTAAGTTCATGGCCGCCGAGCTCTACAAGCCGTTCATCATCCGCAAGCTCATCGAGCGCGGCAATGTGAAGACTGTCAAGAGCGCCAAACGTATCGTTGACCGCCGCGATCCCGTGATCTGGGACATCCTTGAAAATGTGATGAAGGGTCATCCGGTGCTCCTCAACCGTGCGCCGACACTTCACCGTCTCGGTATCCAGGCTTTCCAGCCCCGCATGATCGAAGGCAAAGCCATCCAGCTCCACCCTCTCGCATGTACCGCGTTCAACGCCGACTTCGACGGTGACCAGATGGCCGTGCACCTTCCCCTGAGCAACGCCGCCATCATGGAGGCACAGCTCCTCATGCTCGGCTCCCACAACATCCTCAACCCTGCCAACGGCTCTCCTATCACAGTGCCTTCACAGGATATGGTGCTTGGTCTTTACTACATCACCAAAGCAAGACCCGGAGCCAAGGGCGAAGGCATGGTATTCTACGGACCTGAAGAGGTAATCATCGCATATGACGAGAAAGCCGTCGACATGCACGCCAAGATTAAGGTGCGCCTCCCTATTGACAAGCTCGATCCCTCCAAGGGCTATCAGCTCGTAGAGACCACTCCCGGACGTATCATGGTCAACCAGCACGTCCCTGAAGAGGTTCCCTATGTCAACGAAGTCCTCGGTAAAAAGGCTCTCCGCAAGATCATCACCAACGTCATCAAGTACACCGGTGTCACCCGCACCGCACACTTCCTTGACGATATCAAGAACATGGGTTATGATCAGGCCTTCCGCGCCGGTATCTCATTCAACCTCGGTGACGTGCTCATCCCTGGCGAGAAGACCGACCTCATCAGCGAAGGCTACAAGCAGGTGGAAGACATCAAGAACAACTACGCGATGGGCTTCATCACCAACAACGAGCGCTACAACAAGGTGATCGACCTGTGGACATCCATTGACAACAAGCTGACCGGCATCGTCGAGAAGCAGATCAGCGCAGACCAGCAGGGCTTCAACCCTGTATACATGATGCTTGATTCCGGAGCCCGTGGTTCCACACAGCAGATCAAGCAGCTCTGCGGTATGCGAGGCCTTATGGCCAAGCCGCAGAAGTCCGGTGCCGCCGGTGCCGAGATTATCGAAAACCCGATCGTATCCAACCTTAAGGAAGGTATGACGGTGCTCGAGTACTTCATCTCCACCCACGGTGCACGTAAGGGTCTGGCCGATACCGCCCTCAAGACTGCCGATGCAGGTTACCTCACCCGTCGTCTCGTCGACGTATCACACGACGTCATCATCACCGACGAAGACTGCGGTACCCTCAGGGGTCTCATCGCTACGGCTATCAAGAACAAGGATGAAGTCGTCGAATCCCTCGGCGAGCGTATCCTCGGACGTACCTCCGTACACGATATCTTCAACCCTCTCACCGGAGAGCTTATCATCCCTGCCGGCGAAGAGATCCGCGAAGACGTGGCCAACCTCATCGATTCACTGCCTATCGAGCAGGTCGAGATCCGTTCCGTACTCACTTGCGAATCCCGCAAGGGTGTATGCGCCAAGTGCTACGGACGCAACCTCTCCACCAGCCGTATGGTTGAGAAAGGTGAAGTCGTCGGAGTTATCGCCGCACAGTCCATCGGTGAGCCTGGTACACAGCTTACCCTCCGTACGTTCCACGTCGGTGGTACTGCATCCAGCGCCGCAGCCGATTCCACAATCGAATCCAAATATGACGGTAAACTCGTATTCGAAGAGCTCCGTACCATCGAGAGAGTCAACGAAGACGGTACAACCAACCAGGTTGTCGTCAGCCGTATGACCGAGGTCAGCATCGTCGACGAAAATACCGGCATCACATACTCTCACTACGATGTTCCCTACGGTTCTGTCCTCTACAAAAAGGACGGTGACAAGGTGAAGAAGGGCGACCTCATCTGCGAATGGGATGCCTACAACGCCACCACAATCGTCGAGACCGCAGGTACCCTCCACTTCGAGAACATGATCGAAGGCTCTACCTTCCGTGAGGAATCAGCCGACGAGTTCTCCACCAACAAGGACAAGGTCATCATCGAGTCCCGCGACAAGACCAGGAACCCGTCCATCGTCATCGTTGACGGCAAGGGCGCTACCCTCAAGCAGTACAACCTTCCTGTTGGTGCGCACGTCATGATGAGCGACGGCGACACCGTCAAGGTCGGCGACGTGATCATCAAGATCCCTCGCGCCATCGGTAAGTCCAGCGATATCACCGGCGGTCTGCCCCGTGTTACCGAGCTCTTTGAAGCCCGTACACCTTCCAGCCCCGCCATCATCTCCGAGATCAACGGTGAAGTCATCATGGGCAAGGTCAAGAGAGGTAACCGCGAGATCATCGTCAAGAACAAGGGCGGTGATGAGAAGCACTACCTCGTTCCTCTGACCAAGCAGATCCTCGTACAGGAGAATGACTATGTCAAGGCTGGTACCCGTCTTTCCGACGGCGGTATCTCCCCGACCGACATCCTCAACGTACTCGGACCTGTCAAAGCCCAGGAATACATCGTCAACGAGATCCAGGCCGTATACCGCCTGCAGGGTGTGAAGATCAACGACAAGCACTTCGAGATCATCGTTCGTCAGATGATGCGCAAGGTTCAGATCGGAGACCCGGGCGACACGCCTTTCCTCCCCGAGGAACTCGTGGACAAGTGGGACTTCATGGATACCAACGACTCCATCTTCGGCAAGTACTATGTCGAGAACAAGGGTGGATCGCTCAAATATGAGGAGGGTGACATCATTGACGCCCGCGAGCTCAGGAGTGAGAACTCCTACCTCGAGCGTCAGGGCGTAGACCTCATGGTAGCCCGTGAGGCAAGACCTGCCACCGCATCCCAGGTACTCCAGGGTATCACCCGCGCAGCCCTCAAGACCGGAAGCTTCATCTCCGCAGCATCATTCCAGGAGACCACCAAGGTTCTCTCCGAGGCCGCTATCCGCGCCCGCGTAGACCACCTCGAAGGTCTGAAGGAAAACGTCATCTGCGGTCACCTGATCCCTGCCGGTACAGGTCTGAAGGAATACCAGAACATCGAAGTCAGCTCCAAGGCCGACTACCTCGACCAGATGAACGATCTCTAGCAGATTGCATCACAATACTCAAAAAAGGAGACTCGATCGAGCCTCCTTTTTTATGTTTTTAGGCGATACCCGCGCCTCCGTCATTCTTGGCCGGCCATTTCCGTCATTCTTGGCCGCAGGCCGAAAATCTCGTAAACGGGAAATATTATTTCTGCTTCGCAAGAAACGCCTCTACCGTATTCTCCATAAGACAAGCGATCGTCATAGGGCCCACTCCTCCGGGGACAGGCGTAATCCATGACGCCTTCGGCGCAACGGAGTCATAGTCAACATCACCGCAGAGTTTGCCTTCGGCATCGTGATCCATGCCAACGTCGATTACGACGCAGCCGTCGCTTACCATGTCGCCTGTGACCATTTTGGCGGCACCTGCGGCCACGACTAGGATTTCTGCCTGACGCGTGATTGACGGCAGGTCAACGGTCCTTGTGTGACACATCGTGACGGTAGCATTTGCATCAAGAAGGAGCTTGGCCACGGGCAGGCCGACAATATTGGAGCGTCCGATGACGACAGCCCGCTTGCCTTTGGGATCGACTCCGGCATGGGCGAGAAGTTTCATTATTCCCTTGGGCGTGCAGGGCACCATGCAGGGCATTTTCTGCCAAAGAGCTGCGACATTGCCGGGATGGAAGCCGTCGACGTCCTTTTCCCTGGCGATTGCTTCGATGATGCGGGCAGTGTTGATCTGCTTGGGAACAGGGAGCTGAACAAGGATGCCATCCACGCCGGAATCTTCATTCAGGCGCTTGATTTCAGCAAGAACCGCCTCCTCGGTAGAGTCGGCAGGCATGGTGATGGTGGTGTTGGTAATGCCAATGGACTCGCAAGCCTTGGCCTTGTTGCGGACGTAAATCTGGGATGCGGGATTGTCTCCTACCAGAATAACCGCGAGATGCGGGGCGCGTCCATATTTTTCGGGAAATGTTGCGACCTGCGCTGCCAGGCCGGCTCTAAGGGCTGAAGAAACCTCTTTACCTGAAAGAATCATATCATGTGTGTTTTGTGGCACAAAGATAGTTATAATCCGGGAAAAACAGTAACTTTGTGAGATGTAAAACACTAAGGAAATGAGAACTAAAGTTGTAAATATTCTCCTCGTGAGTGCCCTGGCACTGGTTGCCATAGCATGTCACAAGGACAAAAAAGAGACGATAACCATCAGGGAGATCAACTCCTGGAAAATCGAGTACCTCGGCAAAGGTACGGTAGAAGAAAGCGGACAGGTATTTACCTGCGAAAAATTCCGCACCTCGGGCACCGGCTCCATATACCACTCACTTTACGTTGTCAAAGCCGGCGTTGTCAACACCGACGCACAGATACTCAGTGCCATGCAGGAAGACCTTGCATACTACGAAGACCTCGTCAGAAAAGGACGGGCCAGAAGGGTTACCGACCTTCTTTCCAACGCAGACCCTGACATCAATACCGACTACGATGCCCTCTCCGAAGGCATCTACGACGCCTTTATCTTCGGCTACAACAGCCGCGGCACCTACACCGGTGACTTCGCCAAGATCACATTCACAGTTCAGGCATCCGCCGGTATCGCATCCTACGCCGACTGGCTCGGAGTCTGGAGTTCAGGTAATGCGTTCGACTTCGAAATTGCCGCCGACGAGCAGGGGATAAATTATAAAATTTACGGCTGGCAGGGTTTCTCCCGCGAATACGCTGCCCTGGCCGACTACGACGACCAGACCGGCAATCTCCGCATCTTCGGCACAGATTACGGCGACTACACCGATGATGGCGGCACATTCCACCTTCTCTTCACCGGTGACGTCAAAAACGGCGACGAACTCAAATCAGTCGAAGGTACCAATGATCAGCTTCTCGCTACCGCGATCCTCTCCGACGACGGCTATTCTGCCACAATCAGAGGAGCACAAGTCACTCTCACCGGCGAGACGCAGCCACGCACTTACTGCATGATCGAATACCTCTTCTTCGCCAAGGACGGCAGCGGCGAAATATTCCCTCTCGAAAAGCAAGCCCCGGATCTCCCCGCGACAATCACATTCAAAGCAGAGTCCAAGGCATCTTCACTCATGGCCAATACCTCCCGCAGCCACGCCCCCGCCAGAAAAGCTGTCAAGGCTGACAAAAACAACGACACCCGCAACACCGCAGCCACCAAAGCCGCGACCGGTAAAACAAGAATCAGAAAAACAGTTACCAGATAAATGAGATCCCTTTTCCTCACCAATACCCTCACCCGCCAGAAAGAACTTTTCGTCCCCGTCAACCCCGGCCACGCAGGCATGTACGTCTGCGGACCGACAGTCTACGGCGATGCACACCTCGGCCATGCCCGCCCGGGCGTGACCTACGATGTCCTGTTCCGCCTCCTCAAGCACCTCGGCTACAAGGTGCGCTACGTCCGCAACATCACGGATGTCGGACATCTGGAGCATGACGCCGACGAAGGCGAGGACAAGATTGCAAAAAAAGCCAAACTTGAAGAGCTCGAACCCATGGAGGTCGTCCAGACCTACACAGAGCGCTATCATGAGGCCATGCGCCAGCTCAATGTCGCTCCTCCCTCCATCGAGCCCCGCGCCTCCGGCCATATCATTGAACAGATCAATACCGTCCAGACCATCCTCGATGCCGGCTATGCCTACATATCCAACGGTTCCGTATACTTCGATGTAGAAAAATACAATGCCGACCATAAATACGGCATCCTTTCAGGCCGCACCCTTGAAGCGACACTCGAAGGTACCCGCACCCTCGACGGCCAGAGCGACAAACGCGCTCCCTACGATTTCGCACTTTGGAAAAAGGCTGAGCCCCAACACATTATGCGCTGGCCCTCCCCCTGGGGCGAAGGTTTCCCCGGCTGGCACCTCGAATGCTCCGTCATGGGCGAGAAATATCTCGGCCGCGAGTTTGACATCCACGGTGGCGGCATGGACCTGATGTTCCCCCACCACGAGTGCGAAATTGCCCAAAATCAGGCTTCCCGCGGCACCACAGGCGTGCACTACTGGGTCCACAACAACATGATTACCATCAACGGGCAGAAGATGGGCAAATCCCTCGGCAACTTCATCACCCTCCCCCAGCTCTTTGCCGGCGACCACTCTAAGCTTGAACGCGCCTACTCCCCCATGACCATCCGCTTCTTCATCCTCCAGGCACACTACCGCAGCACCCTTGATTTTTCCAACGATGCCCTCTCCGCTGCGGAGAAAGGCTATAAACGAATAATGCAGGCATCCAAAGACCTCCACGAACTCGCAGGCGTGCCCTCAATCAATCTCCTCTACGGCGAATTCATAGGCAGCACCGCCCCCGAGACCTTCAAGGCCGACAATGATGCTGTCAACAAAATTGCCGAAGCCTGCTACGAAGCCCTCTGCGATGATCTCAACACCCCCATCGCCATCGCTCAAATCTTCGAAGCTGTCAAAATGATCAACTCAGCCAAGGAGAAAAAGATCACCCTCACCAAGGCCGACCTCGACACCCTCGTCCGTCTGTTCGACGATGTCATCTCCGGTGTCCTCGCCCTCCGCGACGAAGATTCATCCGACAAAGGCAACGCCAGAGCAGAAAAAGCGATGGACGGTCTCATGGGAATGGTCCTCGAGAGCCGCAAACGAGCACGCGAAGAGAAAAACTGGGCCGAGAGCGACCGTATCCGCGATGCTCTCAAAGCCATCGGCATCACAGTAAAAGACACCAAAGACGGAGCGGAATGGACATTAGACTAGTATCATGGAATGTCAACGGCCTCCGCGCCTGCGCAGCCAAGGGATTTGCAGACTCTTTCAAATCCCTTGACGCGGATTTTTTCTGCCTGCAGGAAACCAAGATGCAGCCCGGACAACTCGACATGGAATTCGACGGCTACACTTCCTACTGGAATTCCGCCGATAAAAAAGGTTACTCCGGAACCGCCATCTACACACGCCACACGCCCCTCTCCGTCAGCTACGGCATCGGCATAGACGAACATGACCACGAAGGGCGCGTCATTACCCTTGAAATGCTGGCATTCTACCTCGTCTGCGTCTACACGCCCAACTCCCAGGACGGGCTCAAACGCCTCGACTATCGCATGAGCTGGGAAGACGACTTCAGGGCATACCTGCACTCACTTGACGCGAAAAAACCAGTCATAGTCTGCGGCGACCTCAACGTTGCCCATCAGGAAATAGACATCAAGAATCCGGCATCCAACCGTCGCAACGCCGGCTTCACCGACGAAGAACGCGCCAAATTCACCGACCTCCTCGCCTCAGGTTTCACAGACACCTGGCGCCACCTGCACCCTGACACAGTAAAATACTCCTGGTGGTCCTACCGTTTCCAGGCCCGCGAGCGGAACGCCGGCTGGCGCATTGACTACTTCCTCACTTCCAACTCCCTCCTCCCCCACCTCCTCTCCGCCGACATCCACACCGACATCCTCGGCTCCGACCACTGTCCTGTCAGCCTAGACATCACAGTCTAAGCTGACAGGACACTATCTCACCCCCGCCAGGCCAGCCGTCACCGAAGCGATACAAAGAGTTCTAAAGCCCCCTGAATCAGTTCTGCTCTTCAGGATGAGAAAAAATCGACTCCCAGGCGAAAGAGAAGAGCCCGGCGACAATCTGCGTGACAGTCTGGGCCTCGTGAGAGAGGGTGGCAAATATGAGACCGAGGCTGAAGGGGATGCCATAGACACTATGAAGGGCACCGGCCACCACAGTATGGAAAGCGCCGAAACCTCCAGGTACAGGTACCACAGAACTGAGAGCCCCGGCAAGCATCAAGAACAGGGCATCCACGCCACCGAGCCCCTGAAGCGTATTCATAGCAGGAAGCGTGTCCGCAGAGAGAATAGACGGATCTATATGCTTGACGGCCAGCACGATGCTATAACTCATCACCCAATACAGCACCCACACGATACCAGTGTAAACGAAAAACATCCAGCCGTGCTTCATGTGGAGGCACGCCTTGAGCCCCTGCCCGATACCGGAGCACACATCATACACTTTGGCAAAGAAACGGTTGCGTCCCCTCAAAATCCTGACGCACCACACAAGAGCCGCAATCAGGACCGCCGCACCGAGCAGCATCCACACCATCCCGAGCTTCGACGACAACCCCGGAAAAATGCTCTCCGAAAAGAACGAGCCGAACCTCCTCCACATCAGCGACATCATGATGACAAACACGACAATCATGAACACCGAATCCAGCCCTCTCTCCATCACTACAGTCCCGAACACCTTGTCATACGAAGCAAGCCTCTTCCCCTCCCCGTCACGCGCAGAATTGCGGGTAATGTAAGCACAGCGCACCAATTCTCCGACACGCGGCAACACCAGATTGGAAATCATGCCGATGCTGACAGCATTGAAACAGGCCCGCAGCCCGATTGAAGGGTCTATCGGCTCCAGAAGCATCTTCCAGCGCAATCCCCTCACCACATACACCAACAGACACGCGACCATCGAGACAATAACGTAGCTCCACTCACAGGACTTGAGGCAAGACCAGAAATCAGTCCAGTTCACCCCCCTGAAGGAAAAATACAACAGCACAACGGCCGCAGCCGCCGAAAGGAGATATTTGACAATTACCCTGATGTCTGTTTTCATGATGCTGTCAGTTAAACGGGACAAAGATACGAAAAGTTACTTTTTCATTTGTGCGATATTATATCTAAATTTGTGCTTTGTGTACTTATATAAATAATAGTATGAAGACCATCCTCGGCATCGGCAACGCCCTCACAGACATACTCGCCGTCCTCAAGGACGACACCTTCCTCAAAGAGTATCACCTCCCCAAGGGCAGCATGCAGCACGTGGACATGGCGACCGGAGACAAGATATGGAACGCCCTCAAGGAAGTCGGGGTCAAATACGTCCCCGGCGGCTCCGCGGCCAACACAATCACCTGCACCTCCATCTTCGGCATGCCGTCTGGCTATATCGGCAAAATCGGCAACGACGATCTCGGCCATCTGTTCAAAAGCACATTGGAACAATACGGTGTGACGACAACCATGCTCTACGGCACCAAATCATCCGGCCGCTGCATGGTGTTCATCACCGGGGCCAACGCCGAACGCACATTTGCGGACTACATGGGTTCCGCACTTGAGATGGTGCCGGAGGATCTAAAACCGGAATATTTCAAAGGCTACGACTATTTCCATATTGAAGGCTATCTCGTACAAAACCAGGACCTTATCCTGAGAGCCGTACAGATGGCGAAAGAAGCCGGCTGCATCATCTCGATCGACATGGCTTCATACAATGTCGTTGAGTCCAACGAAGCTTTCTTCCACAATCTCGTCGAAAACTACGTCGACATCGTTTTCGCCAACGAGACTGAGGCCAAGTCCTTCACCAAAAAGGAACCCCGCGAGGCCCTGAAAGACCTTGCCCGCCAGTGCCGGATCGCCGTCGTCAAGGTCGGCAAGGACGGTTCCATGGTACAGAGCGGTGAAGAATATCATTTCATCCCGGCCTGGCCGGCGGCCACCATCGACGCCACCGGAGCCGGCGACACATACGCAGCAGGCTTTCTGTACGCACATTCCCTCGGTATGCCGCTCATGGTATGCGGTGAGATTGGCTCAATCATTGCAGCCAAGGTGGTCGAAGTCATCGGCACAAAGATTGACGTTCCGAGGTGGAAAGCCGCTAAACAGGAAATCCGCGAGCTTATCGCCGCAAACACACCGCAATAGACATGTTCGGATTTTTGAAGCAACTACTCCGGCGCAAAAACATGCGCCATTATATGAATACCGAACCCACCGGGATCCGGAGCATAGGCGAGATTTCGTCTGCGGCAGTTCTTATCAATGCCGAAGATCCTTCATTCAACGCATGCCGCAACTCCGTCCTGTCGTTTTTCCGTGGCAACGGTATTAAGATAGAACTCTTCTTCCTGGATTTCAGCAAGATTGACAGCGGGGAGAGATTGCTGACAAGCGTCAACAGCACAATTCTCCAAAAAGACCTCAACTGGTTCGGTCTTCCGGTAAAAGAGAAGAGGGATCTTATTCTGGGCGAGACATACGACCTGTTTATCTCTCTCTACAACGATGACGATTACACCAGTGATTTCATATCATCAAGCATCAGGGCTCGTTTCAAGATTGGCCGCAGACAGCTTCCCGGCCAGATATTCGACATCGTTATGAATGATCCTGCCGAAGAGCCTCTTTCCGAAGCTGACGTATTCGGCAAGATAATCACTCTTCTGGAATCAATCACCAAGTCCTGACGAGATGAACATCAGATTCCCCTTTGTCACATCATTGAAAGGCTTCGCCATGGGCGCAGCCAATGTCGTGCCCGGAGTGTCCGGTGGCACCATCGCCCTTCTGACGGGGGTGTTCGCTCCGCTTGTCGCTTCGCTCAGCGCACTTTCCAGTTTAAAGACATGGAAGTTGCTGTTGAACAAGGAGTTCAAGGCATTCTGGAGAGCCATTGACGGGGATATGCTGTTGTGGCTGGGGATTGGTGTTGTCATAAGTGTATTGTCATTGGCAAAACTGGTGACAGCGGCATTGGAAAGGCATCCGGTGCAGACATGGGCATTTTTCTTCGGCCTGATTGTGGTGTCGACCGGGTACATGCTGGCGCAGGTGAAGGGGTGGAAATGGCAGGATGTGATGTGGGTTGCCGGCGGTGCTGCGGCTGGCATCGGGATGGCGATGATTTCACCGACCAGGACGCCGGATTCGTGGTGGTTTATCGCGCTGTGCGGCGTTGTTTCCATGTGTTCAATGATTCTGCCCGGATTGTCGGGGAGCCTGGTTCTGGTGATTTTGGGGAAATATGACGTGATCATGGAGGCGATCGGGGCGTTGGACCTGCCCATGATTGCAGTGTTCGGAGCCGGCGCCGTGGCCGGTCTGGTGGCTTTTTCGAGGGGGTTGCATTGGCTTATGGAGCGCTTTGAGAGGGCCACGTTGTTGTTTCTCATCGGCTTTGTGATTGGCTCGCTGTTGAAAGTGTGGCCGTGGAGCGATATGGAGGCTGTGGAGGCCGGCAACATTGTTACAGGTACCGTAGGGGAGATGCATTATGCCGCTGCAGCGGTGT
>JAFZPY010000088.1 GCA_017552475.1 Bacteroidales bacterium
ACAACCCCGACAATTAGAGCCCCGCCCGTCACCAAAATCTCACTCATCCCGTTACCGGAAAAACTCCCGGCCATCCAGCTATAAAAAATCTTCAGACTTCCCTCATCGGCAATGTATTGCAACAACGACGAAAACGCACTCAACACATACCCGAGCATCACGCCGAACAGCAACAGCACCGTCACCGAACGAATCTTCCCGGAGACACCGATAATCAACAAAGACGCACCGGCAGCACCCAGGAATGCGCCCAACGCCACTCCGGCAAAACTCCATGCCGTCCCGGCGCACAGCACAGTAAACACGGCAGCGCCCAGCCCGGCCCCGGAACTGACACCCATAATATGCGGATCTGCAAGCGGATTGCGGAAAATACCCTGCATCTGCAGGCCGGAAAGAGCCAATGCCGCTCCTGCAAGGGCCGCGCTCAACATCCTCGGCACCCTCAGCTTCCACATGACGGCCTCCGGAGCAATCCCAAAGCCGCCCGTACCCACTAAAAGGTCAATGCCAGCAAGTCCGGCAACGACCAGACACGATATGACAATCCGGCGGAACATCTATTCTTCTTCACTCTCTCCCGGATCGAGCTGACGCGGAATTACGGATTCCGGTCCGGTCTTGCGGCCGCTTACGTCAAGCCGGCCGCGAGAGGACCGCCTGACACTGACCTGATATGTCTTTTCCAACTTCTCAATCTTCTTGATAACAGACTGATTGGAGGTAATAAGCTTCTTTTTGGCTTCTTCGTATGCAGAGTTTGCCCTGCCGAGATTTTCCTCAATCTTGACGAAACTGTCCAGCCAAGCCTTTATCTGGGACATCATCTCACCGGCGGTCTGGTACACAGCCTCGATGTTTTTCTCCTGCGCATACTGCTTCCAGCTCATCTCGATCATATTGAGCGTTACGACAAGAGTGGTCGGGCTGACTATCAGCACATTGGCATCCTTGGCAGCCTGCCACAGAAGCGGTTCCTCGTCCATCATAAGCCTGAACGCACCCTCCATCGGGATAAACATAATGTTCTGGGACACCTTGCTCTTGTCTTTCGGAATATATGATGCATAGTCTTTGTTTTTCAGCTCATCGACATGTTTACGGATGCTCTCGACAGTCTCGCGGGCATAGCGCTTGCGTTCGTCCACTGCTTCCGAATTCATATAACGGTTGAACGGAGTAAGGGTCACTTTGGAATCCACCACCACCGTCGAGCCGTCAGGATAATAAATCAGCACATCCGGTATCATGGTAGCCCCCGTATCGCTCTTGATCTCCCGCCCGGCTTCATCCGTCATGACTTTCTGCGTATCAAAATGCTGACCTTCCACAAGGCCCGCGTTTTTCAGCAGGTCAGCAAGAAGCATTTCGCCAAAATTGCCCTGCACCTTGGAATAGCCGGTCAGGGCGTTGGCGAGGTTCTTCGCTTCATCACCTATCGTCTGGGAATGCTTCAGAACTTCTTCAATGGAGGTCTTGAGCTGAGTGTTGCGTTCTATCGCCTTCTCGTTGGTCTCCTTCACGGCCTTGTCGAATTCCGCGAACTTCTGCTGGATGGGCTTCAGGAGCTCGGCGATGGTATCGCTGCTCTGGCGTTTGAACTCGTTGCTGTTTTCGGCTGAGAGGGCTTTGAAAGCATCTTTCATATGTTCAAGATCCTTGCGATGGCTCTCTTCCATCTGTTTGTGCGCAAATGCAAATGCGAAGATGATGGAGCCGATCGCAACCAGCACCAACAGGGCGATAAGTATATAAATAACAGTCATATTCTTAGCTTCTGCTTACCTTGGACACGTGTTTGAGTGCACGTATCTGCGAAATCACTTTGTCAAGTTCAAGGTTGGAGGACACAGATATGCGGGCAGTGATGTCGTATGTACCGGAGCGGCGGTTTTCATTGACATTGAACGACCTCACGGATGCCCGGAAGGAGTTGACAACTTCCATGATGCGGTTAAGCACGGTGCCTTCGATTTCTGCGGTAATCCTGATCGCGACCGAGAATGTTCCGCTGGAAGGACTGTCGGCCCAACGGACCTTCTGGATTCGGTACGGATATGTCTCCAGCAGCCTGGCCGCATTGGGACACGTCATCCTGTGGATCTTGACGCCTTCAGTCCTCGTCACAAAACCGAATACGTCGTCGCCGAATACGGGATTGCAGCATTTGGCCATGTGATATTCAAGTCCTTTTATATCTTTGGCCCCGATCACGAGGATGTCGTCCGTGCCAGATTTGCGGGCCTCGGCGCGACGAAGCTTTTCAGCTTCGGCCGCTTGCGCAGCCTCCTGCGCCTCGGCCCGCCTAGCGTCTTCGCTGAGGATAAAATCCTTGATGACGTTGACGTCCAGGTCTCCGCCGCCGATTGCGGCGAGCATACCGTTGACGGTCACGAATTTGTTCTTTTTCATGAACTCGTTGACCATCTCGTCGGGGAATTCAAGTTTCCAGTTCTTCAGGCGCCTGGTCAGCAGTTCCTTGCCGTCGGCGGCCTTTTTGAATTCCACCTCATTGAGAAGCTGCTTGATTTTTGCGCGGGCCTTTGAGGTGACGACAGCATTGAGCCAGTCAGGGGCTGGACGCTGGTTCTTGCCTGTAAGGATTTCAACGATGTCACCGGTCTTGAGACACTCCTTGATGGGAGCAGGTTTGCCGTTGACCATACCACCAGTGCAGTGCGAACCTATATTGGAGTGGATATTGAAAGCGAAATCCAGCACCGTAGAACCTGCGGGGAGGATCCTTAGTTCTCCGGACGGGGTGAAGACGAATATGTCCCTGGATGGAGGCTGAGGGAGGTCTTCGGGCGAATCGTTGTCAGGATGCTCAAGGGCGTAGCGTACGGTGGTCAGCCATTTGTCCATCGTCTCCTCGTGCTTGATTCCTTTGTAGGACCAGTGGGAGGCGAAGCCGTTTTCCGCGACTTCGTCCATGCGCCTGGTGCGGATCTGCACTTCGATATAGCTGTCTTCGCGATTGCGGACGGTGATGTGGAGGGACTCGTAGCCGTTGGTCTTGGGGTTGGTAATCCAGTCGCGAAGACGCCTGGTATCAGCCTCATATTCTTCTGTCACGAAGGAGTACACCTGCCAGCAGAGAGCCTTTTCCTGTTCAAGATCACCGTCGGTGTCAATGATGAAGCGGATGGCGAAGACGTCATAGACTCCTTCGAAGGGAACATGCTGTTTTTGCATCTTCGCCCAGATGGAGTATGCCGCTTTCGTCCTGATTTTCAGCTTATAGTGGATGCCTGCGTCGGAGAGTTTCTTTTTGAGCGGTTCGACAAACTCGTCCGTCAGTTTCTGCCGGTCCTTCTCGGTAGCTTTGAGTTTGTTGGTGATCAGCCTGTATTGCTCCGGCTCGGCATAGCTGAGGTAGATGTCTTCCATCTCACGCTTCATGTTGTAAAGTCCAAGCTGGTGAGCCAGAGGGATATAGAGCATCAGGGTCTCGAGGACCTTGCGTTCCCTTGAGGCTTTGGGGAATATGTCGAGGCTGCGCATAACCTCCAGACGGTCGGCAAGCTTGAGCACCGTCACGCGCGGGTCGCGGGAGTATTGGATTATCAGCTTTTTATAGTTTTCCGCTTCGAGACGGGTGTCTTTGGGTTTGATGGTAGAGATGAGATTTAGGCCCTGGACCATCGTGTAGACGCTTTCATCAAGCCTCAGCGAGCGTATATCCGCATCCGGGTGGAAGCGGGTGGCCTCATGCAGGAACACCGCCGCCACGCATTCAGGAGGAAGGCCAATCTCATCGGAGACTATTTTGGCCACGCCGAGGGGGTGCTCGATGAAAGGTCGTCCGTTGCCACGGGTCTCTTCCTTGAGCACTTCGGCGGCGAAATCATATGCCTGGCGTATGATTTCGCGTCCGGCCTCGTTGTAATTTGAGAATGCGGTGTCTACGGTGTCCATTGTGCTATTTGGATTTTGCCCTCGCAGTCAGTGCTTTCTGGAAAGCCCTGGCGTTGGAGAGATGTTCGTTGTACGTCTTTGCAAACAGGTGCGAACCGTTGAATGACGGGTCGGCACAGAAGTAGAGGTACGCGTGCTCTTCAGGGTGCAGCACGGCTTCAAGGCATGCCTTGGGTGGACAGGAAATCGGGCCCGGAGGGAGTCCGAAGTTGCGGTATGTGTTGTACGGCGAGTCTGCCGCGAGATGCTTCTTGAGTATTCTGTTGAGCCTGTAACCGAAGATGAAGGCCACGGTAGGGTCGGCCTGAAGTTTCATGCCGGTGCGGAGACGGTTGAGATACACGCCTGCAATTCTCGGCATCTCGGGCTCGTATTTGGTCTCGCCGTCCACAATCGAGGCAAGCGTCGCCACTTCCAGTTCAGAGAGGCCCTGTTTACGGGCAAGCCCTATCCTTTCTTCGTCCCAGTAGTCGTCATGTTCCTTCTTCAGACGGTCCATGATTTCTTCCACGCTGGCGGTCCAGTACATTTCGTATGAGTCGGGCAATACCATGGTGAAGAACGACACGGTATCAACGCCGTAATGGCGCAGGGTATTTGCGTCCGAGAACGCAGCTTCAAGCTCTTCCCGTCCCACCATCATCTGAGCTGCTATCTTGGCGGCGAGCGAGCTGCGGGTCCTGATTGAGCCGCTGAGGCGAAGTTGCACCGGAGTCTGCCAGCCCATCTTGAACATTCTGGCAGCATATATGCTGGTAGAATGGCCATCCAGTACATAATGGCCCGGCTTCATGCTCTCCACTCCTTGGAACTTCAGGGCTCTCTGAAGGCTAGATGGCCTCTTCACCTTGCCGGAAGCGATCACGCTGTCGCACACTTCTGTCAGGTCCATGCCGGGATAGACATACACGTCAAAGCGCCCGGTGAAGTTAGGCACTTTACGGTCGTAATATATCGCAGCCCCCGCCATGCCGGCTGCAGCGAGCACGCACACGAGCAGAGTCCATACAATTATTTTAAATATCTTGCGCATAAACTATTCTTCTATTTCCTCTTGCGGAGGAGGATCTCGTCTCCGTCACGGGGCTCATAGTCCGGGCCGAAACCGTTGAGCGACTTGATGGATGAGAGTTTGACACCGAATCGCTGGCTTATAGCCCACAGCGTCTCTTCATCGCCCTCGACGACATACATGTCAAGGCCCTTGGGTGTAGATGATTTCTTTGCCTGAAGGTACACTACGGTGCCGGGATCGAGCTGGCGGTCAGCACGCACATCATTGAATTTGAGAATCTCTCTCTTGAAGAGATGGTTGGACGATGCGATGCTTCCGTATGTCTCTCCGCGCACGGAGTAGACGAATGGCACTCCGTTGCGCTCATACACAGGCCTGGTGAGATTGAACGAGAGTTCCTCGCTCACGCGTTCGCTGAGAGGCCTGATTTCTTCCAGTTTGCCGGGAGATACGGGAATGACTTCCGGTTCAGATGACGCCTTGCGCGCCTTCTTCGCCTTGGCGGCACGCCTGCGCTCCAGTTTGGAGACTTTCTTTGCTTTAGCCTTGGATTTCTTGCCGGAATGGGGCGCCACGACGACGGGAGAGTCATCCACTGCGGCCTCATATTCCGCATCGGAGAAGTCCGAAGGCTTCATCCGGTCGTATTTCGCGAGGTCGTATGTCTCGATGTATTTGATGAGCTTGGAGGGATAGCCGGGGTCTGTCGCATAGCCTGCCTTTTTCAGTCCGTGCGCCCAGCTCTTGTAGTCGGTGGTCTTGAAGTCGAACAGGAATTTGTACCGGTCGCGGTACCGGAGGAAGTCCGAGTGGTCGCGGAACGACTCGTCAGCGCTGTTGTACACGCGGAAGCACTCTTTGGGAGCGTCATCGTCCACCCGCATGGAACGTCCTGTCCAGTTGTGGCATTTTATGCCGAAATGATTGTTGCCCTTTGTGGCGAGAGAGGACCGGCCCGAGCCGGATTCGAGTATACCCTGGGCAAGGGTGATGCTGGCAGGTACGCCGCTGCGATACATTTCACGTACGGCAATGGGAGCGTATTTAGCGATGTACGCTTCCTGAGGAGATAAGTCCGCGAATACTGTGGCCGTAAACAAAATAGCGGCCATGAATGCCAAGAGTCGTTTCATAACCGCTAAGATAAGAAATATTATGCTTCGTTGAAAGGAATTTCGACCACATCGCCGTCATTCATGGCGTAGGTTTCCGGGAAAATGCTGCGGCATTCGGCCTCGTACACCTTTTCGTCCGGACAGCGCGACGAGTAGTGCCCGATAAGCAGCCTGCGTGCCCCGGCTTCCTTTGCAAGCTGTGCTACCTGGAGGGTTGTGCTGTGCCGGTTCTGCGCGGCCAGGTCTTCCTGCCCTTTGAGATAGGTCGTCTCATGGTAGATGACACCGGTGCCGCTGAGCCATTGCGTTTCTTCCGGGAATATGGCAGTATCGCTGCAATAGGCATAGCTTCTCGGAGCATAAGGTTTATAGGCAGCGACTCTGTTGGGAATGGTGGTTCCATCAGGGCGGTTGACGTCCTCGCCGCGCTTCAGGGCACCAATTTCGGTGAGAGTCAGCGAATATTCGGCTATAGCCTCCTTGCGGACATTCCACATGGGCTCCTTTTCACGAAATATAAACCCGTATGTGTCTATGCCGTGACGAAGCGGGAACGACAGCACTTCAATACTTTTCGTGCTGAGTACCGTTTCGGGGGATTTCATCTTCAGCGGAGTATATTCGATTTCAAACCTGAGTCCGTCACCATAGTATGACAGGAAAAACTTCAGGATTGGGCCGAAATTAGTCGGAGCGAATATCCTGAGCGGTGCCGTGCGGCCTTTCATGTCGAGCGTGGAGAGAAAACCGAAAATACCGAAAACATGGTCGCCGTGTATGTGCGAAATGAATACAGTATCGATTTTCATCATCGGTACACGATAACGCACAAGTTGTGACTGCAGGTTTTCGCCACAGTCAATAAGGAAAAAGCGCCCATGTACATTGAGTACCTGGGCGCTTTGGTTCCTATTATTGACGGGCATGGCCGAAGCCGTGCCCATCATTGTAAGAGTGAATTCCATTCGGGAATATTATTCTCCTTTCTCAAGTTTGTCCTTGAGGGCAGCAAGCTCGGAGATATCGCCGAGAGTGGTCTTCTCGATATTGGAGTTGATCTTCTTGACTGCCTTCTTGGTGGTGTCGGCCTCAGCTGCAACCTTGGCTTCCTTGACCTCAGCGTAGGTACGGACGTGAGATACACGGACAGTGCGGGTGCTGCGGCGGAGTTCAACGACCTTGAAAGGAAGTTTCTCACCTACTGTAGCCTGCTTGCCGTCTTCCTTGACGAGCTCGCGGTTGAAAGCGAGAGCCTCGGTGCCGTCCTCGAGGGTAACGGTAGCGCTCTTCTCGCTTACTGCGGTCACTGTACCCTCAACGGTTGAACCGGCAGGATACTTGGCCTCGATCTCATCCCAAGGGTTGGGAGTAAGCTGCTTGTGACCGAGTGAGAGTTTGTGGTTCTGCTCGTCGAAGTCGAGGATGACAACGTCGATCTCGTCGCCGGCAGCTACCATCTCGGTGGGGTGTTTGATCTTGTTCCAGGAGAGGTCGCTGATGTGAATGAGACCCTCTACGCCGTCCTCAAGCTCTGCGAACACACCGAAGTTGGTGATGTTGCGTACGACAGCCTTGTGCTGTGAGCCGACAGGATATTTGGCGTGGATGTTCTCCCAAGGGTTGGCAGTGAGCTGCTTGAGACCGAGGGACATCTTGCGTGCCTCTTTGTCGAGAGTGAGGACAACAGCCTCAACTTCGTTGCCAAGTTTGAGGAACTCCTGTGCGCTGTGAAGTCTGGGTGACCATGACATCTCGGATACGTGTACGAGACCTTCAACACCGGGCTCAATCTCTACGAATGCACCGTAGTCAGCCACTGCAACGACTTTACCCTTTACAGTGTCGCCAACCTTGATGTCCTCGTTGAGGCTGTCCCAAGGATGTGAGGTGAGCTGCTTGAGACCGAGAGCGATTCTCTTCTGCTGCTCGTTGAAGTCGAGAACAACGACTTTGATCTTCTCATCGAGGGAAACGACTTCCTCAGGATGATTGATGCGGCCCCACGAGAGGTCAGTGATGTGGATGAGACCATCTACGCCGCCGAGGTCAACGAATACACCGTAATTGGTGATGTTCTTGACAGTACCTTCGAGGATCTGGCCTTTTTCGAGCTTGGAGATAAGTTCGCTTCTCTTGAGCTCCTGCTCTGCCTCGAGGAGGGCCTTGTGGGATACGACAACATTGCGGAACTCCTGATTGATCTTGACGATCTTGAAGTCCATGGTAGTGTTGACGAATGCGTCGTAGTCACGGATAGGTTTGATATCGATCTGGGAACCAGGAAGGAAGGCCTCGATGCCGAATACATCGACGATCATGCCGCCTTTGGTACGTGTCTTTACGAAGCCCTTTACGATCTCGCCGGCCTCGAATGCAGCGTTGACCATATCCCATGACTTGAGGGCGCGGGCCTTCTTGTGGGAAAGTACGAGCTGACCTTTCTTATCTTCAGCGGACTCCACGAGGACGTCCACTTTGTCGCCTACTTTGAGATCGGGGTTGTAGCGGAACTCAGGAGCGGAGATGACACCTTCGCTCTTGGCGCCTACGTTTACGATGACCTCTCTCTTGTTGATGGCGGTAACGGTGCCTTCAACGACCTCGTTCTCAACGATCTTTGAGAGGGTCTGGTTGTACTGCTCCTCGATGTCCTTCTTGCTCTTGCCTTCATATGCGGCATCTGACTCGAAGGCATCCCAGTCAAACTGCTCGGGTGCTACCGAAGCGTTGAGGGGAGTCTTGATTTCCTGGTTTTTAATTTCTTCTGACATAATTGTAAAAGTAAATCAAACTAGTTGTTAAACATTATTTTTTGTGCCCTTCCTTCACGCACCCTCGGGCACGCCCCGGAAGAAAGCGTGCAAAGATACGGAAAATCAATTGATTTCCAAAATAAAATTATCATGCGATTATCGTCACCTCTTTCCCCGCCAGATACTTCTCCAGAAGGTCGCAGGTCTTGATCTTGACGAAGCAGGTGGCGGTGCCGTCGGTGCAGGCGAAATATTCGCTGGAGGCGACGGAACGGTCCATCACCAGATGGATACCGGAGGCCTGCGGCAGGATAGCGCTAAGGATGGTCGTGGCACCGACGAGGACGCCTGTCAGGTCCCACAGTTTTTCAGAAGAAGCAAAGGATACCCGCGGGATGCCGAGTGCACCGCAAAACTCCCGCGTCACGAAGGGCCTGTCATCAGTGGTAACATACAGATAGAACTCCGTCTGCTGCCGGTTGCACAGAAAAATAGTCTTGACGATCCGGACCCCGATCCTGGCATCGATATGCTGACAATCCTCCATCGTGGTGCCGGGGTCGGTATCCACACGTTCGAACGGAATCCCGCGCGCAGCGAAAGTCTCATAGACAAGACGCTGCAGCTCAGAGCCGAACTCGGAAGGCGGGGTGGAAATAATATCGCTGACCTTGAACATCAGAGCATCTTCCTCTTCTTGAATATCAACAGAACCCCCACGAACAGAAGTATCATGATACCCACGATAATAACCCAGTTCCACGGAGAAGCATTCGGTTCATCCGCACCGATCATCGGCAGGCGTACGTTCATGCCATAGAAGCTGGCGACAAGGGTCGGGGGCATCAGCAGCAGCGACACCAGGGTGAAGATCTTCATGATCTTGTTCTGGTCGAGGTTGATGAGGCCGACTACAGTATCCTGAAGGTATTCAAGTCTTTCAAAACAGAAATTGGTATGATTGATCAGTGAAGAAATATCCTGCAGGAGCACGGTCAGATGCTGATTGAACTCACGCGGACATTTGTTGCTCTTCATCAGGTTGGAGATAAGTCGCTGTTTGTCCACGACGTTTTCGCGGACAATCATGCTGTTTTCCTGCAACTGATTGATATCGAGGAGGAGGTCCTCATTTATATCTTCCTGCTGGTTGATCCTCTTGGCATACTGGGAAATCTCTTTGGACAACAACTCGATCATATCGGCATCAAGGTCGACACGCTGGTCCAGGATACTTGCAAAAACCGAATAACCTGTCGAGTACTGTCCGGGATTCACCATCATCCTTCTCTGAAGCTCCGTGAAGCTTCGCAGCGGCACGTCTCGAAGAGTCGTGAGTGAATTCCTGACAATAGTAAACGACACAGCCTGCATCATGTATTCGTCCGCACCAGGGGTAAGGAAGTTGGTGTTGGCGAAAATCGCAGTGTCCGTCTCGAAATAACGTGACGAACTCTCAATCTCCTCCGCCTGGGCACGGCTCTGGATCTCGGTACCGAGGAAGGCCTCGGCCGCCCGCTTCTCTTCCCCTTCGGGAGAAAGCAGGTCAATCCATACTACGTCGTCTACTATGAGCTTTGTTAAATCCGTTACCGACTGGGTAACAACGATCTTTCCGTTTTGTCTGTAGAAGATACTGATCATACCGTTCTTCACTTGCATTTTATCCCGAGCCAGTCGCAGGGGATGGATTAAACTTTTACAACCAGCTACCATTACGGAAAAGGTAGCCTGCAAAAGTACGGCTAATAATCCTAAAAAACAAGAAAACTAACGCCAATCGCAACAAGAACAACGCCGCCACCGAAAACCGCCGGCCTTCCGAAACGTGCGCCAAGCGCTGAACCGCCCATAATACCCAGCACACTGGACAATGCCGTCACGACAAACACCATTCCCGCCTTCAGCGAAATATCCCCCAGCGACTCGCCATCCATCGAAAATGACACACCCACAGCCAGGGCATCAATACTTGTCGCCAGTCCCCCAAGCAGAATATTCCGGAAACCGTTCAGGTCAATACCGTCCATCCCCCCTTTCCATGCCTCAAAAATCATCGACCCGCCGACATATCCCAGCAACAGCGCGCCAATCACATGCGCTACCTTCTCCACATATCCCACAACAATATCGCCAAGCAGCCATCCGGCAACCAGCAGACACCCCTGCACCAATCCGAACGTCACGGCAACAAGCGCAATCTTACTCATCGATCTGTCCTTCAACGTAATAGCCGAACAGGCCGAAACAGCAAAACTGTCCACACTGAGCGAGACAGCCAGGATAAAAGATGAAATCAATGCCAATATCATGGCCTGAACTCCTGCCTGTTGACAATCGAGCGTCCGAGCGTCAACTGATCCGCATACTCCAGATCATCCCCAAAACCCAGTCCGCGCGCCAGAGAGGTCACCTTCACGCCGAGCCCTGAAATCTGACGGTAAATGTAAAATGCCGTCGTATCTCCTTCAACATCACCGCTCAACGCCATGATCACCTCAACCTGATGTATATCCCCATCAAAACCCTTCAATCGCTCCACCAGTTCCTTTATGGTCAAATCAGACGGACCGATGCCGTTGATCGGAGAAATAATACCGCCAAGCACATGGTACACGCCATGATACTGCCCGGTATTCTCTATGCTCAGCACATCCCTGACGCTTTCAACAACGCAAATGGTATGGCTGTCGCGGCTGCGGTCAGCGCAAATTGAACAAACGTCATCATCGGAAATCATCCGGCACACCCTGCAATAACGCACATCATCACGGAGGCGATCAATAGCCTCCGTGAAGTGATGTACATTTTCAGCGGGTTGCTTCAGAAGATGCAAGGCCAGGCGCAGTGCGCTCCTCTTCCCCACTCCGGGAAGCGAGCCAATGGCGCCGACGGCATCTTCCAAAAGGCGTGACGGATATTTCTCTCCGAAAGACATAAATTATTCTTTTCCAGCCTTATAGGCATCAACAGCCGCACGTACCTGACCGTATTTCAATAGCAATGTGCGTGCAAAATCATAATCCTCGATGCCGGTCTCATCCATAATCATACGGGTGCCGCGGTCCACGAGCTTATGGTTGGTCAGCTGCATGTCAACCATCTTGCTGCCCTTCACGTGGCCCATCTTGATCATGGCGGAAGTGGAAATCATATTGAGTACAAGCTTCTGAGCCGTGCCGGCTTTCATTCGGGTAGAGCCGGTCACAAACTCAGGACCCACAACCGCGGCAATAGGCACCTCGCAGGCAGCTGCAAGAGGGCTGGCGTCGTTGCAGGTGACGCAACCGGTCAGGAGACCGCGCTTGCGGGCCTCCTCGACGGCACCGATCACATAGGGAGTAGTGCCGGAAGCGGCGATACCCACGACAACATCGTCAACCGTGGGTTTGTAAGGCTGCATATCGCGCCATCCCCCCTCGGGATCGTCCTCGGCATTTTCCACGGCAGTGCGGATGGCGGTATCGCCACCGGCGATGAGGCCGATGAAAGCGTCATACACTCCGTATGTCGGAGGGATCTCGGAAGCATCTACTATACCCAGGCGGCCGCTGGTGCCGGCTCCGAGGTAGAAGACGCGTCCTCCGCGCTTCATCCTCTCCACTATGCCGTCAACGAGCTTTTCGATGGAAGGGATGACTTTGGCGACCGCCGTAGGGACAGTGCGGTCTTCAGTATTCATGGCTGTAAGGATCTCCAGTGTGGACATCTTGTCCAGATCGTTGTAATGGGAAGCCTGTTCTGTCGTACGCATGATACCAATTATTTAGAGTGATATTCAACGAGTCCCTCCATCGGGGCTGCGATAATCTTCGAGAAGCGGATTCCGTATTCCGCGCCGAGGCGGACGAGGATCTCGCGGTTGGCGTAGCCGAAACCACCGACAACGCCTACGGGATAGTTCTTGATGTCATACTGGCAGAGGGCGCGCTCTATGAAATTGCGGAAGTTGCGCTCGGCGAGTTCTGTGACATAGTCGATCTTGCCGTAGTGTGACATGATGAAAGGAGCGAATTCTCCAAGATACTTGGAAGGAGCCGTGCCCTTGTACACGTTCTGCACGACGGTCATGTAGTCCACCTTATACTTGGAAGCGAATTCTTCGGCGAGTTCGGCAGGCATCTGGTTCTTGAGGAAATCAGCCATGAACATGCGGCCGAGCACTGCGCCGCCGCCTTCATCTCCGAGGATAAATCCGCCGGAGCGGATGTTCTTCACAATCTTCTCGCCGTCATAGAAGCAGCTGTTGGAGCCGGTTCCCATGATGGCTGCAATGCCTGGCTCGTGGCCGCAGACTGAACGTGCGGCATCGAGAAGGTCGGATGCATATTCAATCTCCGCTCCGGGGAAGAGGTCGCGAAGTACGATATCGAGATTTTTAACCGCCTCGGGTACACCGTTGCCGGTAGCGATGAGGCCTGCAGCATAGAAGTGAACTTCTTTCACGGCCTCGCCGGACGGATTGAGGCCGGGAACGGCTTCGAGAATTATGGCTTTGATGGACTCGGTGGTCATTGTGGCCACGTTCATTCCGGCTGTCTTGACGCTGTGGAGCGAGCCGTCAGCTCCTATTCCGCACCAATCTGTCTTGGTGGCGCCGCTTTCTACGATGACAATCATTCGTGTGTGGGTTGGTTGGTTATTATGAGTCCGCAAAGATAGATATTATTTACGACTTCTCAATGCCTTTGCGATGACCGGAGCGAGGAGGTCGGCATAACGCATCATGCCGTAGTCGGTTAGGTGGATGCCGTCGACGGTTGCTTCACCGTCTTCATCGATCATCCCTCGTGAAGACACAAAATAGACGTTCTTCTCGCCCTGTTTACGAAGTCTCTCATACAGAGCTTTCTGCGATGCGTTTTTGGATGTAACTTCCTCATACGCCTCTTTATCAAAGATGATATGAGGGAAGAGAGGATCCTCAACAAAAATCACCGGTACATCAGGATGGGCGTCACGGAGAATGCGGAAAAATGCCTCACCCTTCTCATCAATCAACGATGCCACGCTGTTGGGCGCATAATCCAGGACAAATACGCCCGGATCGGGGACAGAGGCCATCCAGCGGGCGATTTCGAGATCCAACTTGGCATTGCCGCTGAAGCCAAGGTTAATCACCTCCCTGTCAAGGCGGCGGCTAATAATATTGGTATGGGCCATACCGGGACGGGATGCACAGCCTCCCTGAAGGATACTGGTACCATACATTACCACGGGGCGCCTGCGAACCGGGCGGTCCACAGCGGGTCCTTCGAGGACATAGCCGTCAGGAACCGCAAGTTCGAGCGAATCGATATTGTCGTATAGAGGCAGGTTGAGAAGGTATTCCCGCATGACGGGTTCCATATTGGCAATCAACTTTCTTTCCTTGCTGGATGATGTGTCCCATGTGAAGCCGGAGGCTGCATAATGCCATTTGCCGTTGAGGAGGATATAGAGGTCAAGACCGCCGACGCCGACATCAGTCATGTGCGGCATGTGGTAGGCGGTGTTGTGCCAACGGGCGTGGATTTCGGGGGCATTGGAGCGGAAGCGGATTGAGAGGCCTGCGCTGTTGCGGCCGAGACGTGCGACAGGCTTGCGGGTGACATCCTCTGTTGACTGGGAGAGGCGCCCGTAGGTCGTTGACGTTGAGTCCGCGATTTTTCCGTAGAGGGGGAATGCGGTTGCATCGATGTAGTGGAGTTGGTCTGTCTGGGCGGCGGCGCTGATGGCAGCGAGGAAGATTGCCGCGGTGAGGATAAGTTGTTTCATCAGATATATTGTCCTTTAGTTTTCCAGTGATAGTAGCCGTAGACGGCGGAGAGGACGTAGAGGGCATATAGTGCCGCCATCCATGGAAGTTGCTGTGTGATGCAGAGGATGACGGAACCGATGTCGGCCAGGATCCAGAGGAGCCATTGCTGCGTGATGGAACGGGCGAGCCACAAGGTCGCGATGGCGCTGAGTACGGTGACGCCGGAATCAAGCAAT
>JAFZPY010000089.1 GCA_017552475.1 Bacteroidales bacterium
AATCATTGATGAGCCCATTGAGGAGGCGCTAACCACGACGACGGATTATGTCCATGGCCGTCTGACCGGGGAGGCCGAACGCATCCTGGGTGAGGAGATGACCAACGAGTTCAAGTGGAGCACGTATTACTACGATAGGAAGGGTCACATCATCCAAACCCATACAACGAGGGCTCAAGGCGGTGTGGATGTTACGTCAACCTCCGTTACATTCACGGGCAACCCCTTGTCTGTCTGTATCAGTCATGACTACGGCAGCCGCAGTGCATACGCTGAGTTCTATGCCTACACGTACGACAATTGGGATCGCCCTTTGACGGTTAAACACCTGCTGGATCGTGAAGGGATTGCCCCCGCTTGGACTACGCTGTCTGACATTCAGTACGATGCGGCCGGTCGCATTGTGTCAGATGTCAGGAACGGTAATCCAGAGCTGCAGACGTCTTTTACATACAATGTTCGCTCCTGGAAGACGGGCATTACCGGCCCCGGCTTCTCCGAGGAACTGTCCTATGAACCGGATGCGAACCATCCCGCGCAGATAAGTGCCCGCGAGGAATGGGGCGGCAATATTACCGCCGTGAATGTTGAGTATGGTGCAGCGGCAGAAGCCACGTCCTATCATCATGAATACGGATATGATGCCTTGTCCCGGCTGATATCGGCTTCTACGGTGCAGGGCCCCGGTAACGATGCTTCCTGCCAGGAAGACTATGCTTATGACGACCATACCAACTTGGTGAACTATAACCGTACCGGTGCGGGTCTCAAATTGAAGACTTTCTCTTACAGCGGTAACCGGATGACGTCTGTCTCCTTGACCAGCGGCACCAGTGGTGCAAGAGGAACTGTCAGCTATGATGACATGGGCCGTATCACATCCTCCACCATAGAAGGAATGACGGAAGTCAAATACAATGTGGTAGGCTATCCCTCCTATGTGAGACAGGCTGACGGCGGCTATGTGCACCATACGTACACTGCTGGAGGCGCGAGGCTGGCATCCCGCCGTGTGATTCCAGGTGACGTGGACGAAGTGACGCTGATGGAGTATGAAGGGAACGAGGTGCGGGAGAACGGTCAACTGAGAATGCTGCTGTTCGACGGCGGCTATGTTGACTTCAGCGGAAGTGAGCCGCGCTACTGCTGGCACACGACGGATCACCTGGGCAGTGTGCGGGCTGTGGCAGATTCCTTGGGAAATGTGTTTGCGAGCTATGCCTACAGGCCTTATGGCGAGGAATTTGTAGTGGGGAATCTGGCTTGTGACAACAGCCCGGCAGAAGATCAGCAGACGGTTCATGAAGGGGAGATTGGAACAGGGAAACCGCATCCGATTGAGGGGGGACTCACGGAGCATTATTCCGCCAACGCCTCATCGGATTGGCAACCCTACCGGTTCAGTGGCAAGGAGAGCCTGACGCGAGTAGGCCTGGACCTGTACGATTTCGGCGCCCGAATGTATTCCCCCTCCAACATGCGTTGGATGACCATGGATCCCCTCTGCGAGAAGTTCTATGACATCAGCCCGTATGTGTATTGCAACGGCAATCCCATGAATTTGGTGGATCCGGATGGAAGGAATCCTTTTGCTCTTTATGAGTTGTTGAAATGGGGGGTTCTAGGTGCTGCCGCATATTTCTCTACTGGGGTCGCCGTTGAGTATGCGTGTAACAGAGATTATGGAGCTGGGAAGAGATGGCAAGATCAGCAAGATGGAAAAGCACGGGATGATTATAATAGGAGGAGGATTAATATGCAGAATTCCATAAATAATAATTTCCCGAATAACTCAGATCCCAACCAGGAGCCTAATTGGAATGGGCACAATCCATCGTTATGGACTCTGCTTCATGCTATTCCTTCCGTACGTGAGCTCATACAGGTATATAATAGTCTTAAAGAAATGATATCGCCACAGAATGAGCAGGATAAAACCGAAGAGGACGATTCTTCGAATTCAGATGAAGCCAATAACGCAAGCGACGCCAATAACGCGAGCAATACAAGTAGCACAAATAACGCTGGCACGTTCCCAGTTTTGCATCCGGATGAAAAGCCAAATAATACAAATCAAGGAGAAACAAAAAAAACTAAGTAAGGTAGAATATGAAAACAGGAAACAATACAATTCAGAACCTTATACAGCGGTTAGGAGTCCTTTTTTGGGTAGATATAACCCTATTGCTATGGTCGATGACTTCAATTGCTTCTTTCTTCTATGTGGGGAATCGTGACGCGACGGTTTTTATACAGATAGTGGATGTTTCATTTACCATATTTTTGAGCATCCCAACATTGTTTCTTAAGGATCCTGATGAAAGTAAACGCCCAAAGTCTGAAACACTAGGGAGGGCATGGGGTGTGTCTAAGATAATGTTGTTCTTTTTTGTTGCAATTAATACTTTTAGGTTTGACATCCAGTCAGCTCTTGGCTTTGATTCAGAGTTCCCGTTAAGAGCATCTCTATTATTCATTTTGGCTAATCTTGTCTTTTTCACTTTCCAGCTGTACTTTCTGGTAAAGAAAATATGGTAGTTATCATTGATTTAGTCAATAATCTATTATCAAAACTATGCACAAAAAGATATTACTACTATATTTGTTCCTGCTGCCCTGGGTCGCTGCGGCGCAGGACGAGATCCGTACGTCAGTGGGGGACACGGTCATGCGCAAGGTGCTGCGGATTGAGCGCTATGAGTTTTTCAATACCAAACCCCAGCTTATCCTGGAGAAGAGTGGCGAGTACATCCTTCCCCGTAAGGTGCCGTTCACATACATGAAAAGCATCCGTTTCTCGGATGGCTGCGAGGTGTTCTTCAACGACAAGGGCCTTGTCTTTGACCAGACACGGAATATCCGTGTCGTCAAAGCCAGCCGTGGAGCCCTGTATCTGGAAGGCGTCTACAAGATGAATAAGCCCGAATTGCAGATGCTCGTCGGCGAGGAAGCCTACCGGAAGCAGATTCGTCCATATAGGATACTCTATGACGCCGGCGAGGTCTTCGCCTACGGAGGCATCGCCCTGTGCCTTCCCTGGCTGGGCACGAAAGCCCTGGACCTTGTCACCCCGGCAGACAAAAAGCCCACATCGACTCCCGGCCAGATTAAGTTTAGTACGGCCAACACCCTGGCCATTGTCGGAGTTGCCTGCGTTGCGGCCGGTACCACGATGTGCATCATCGGCCATAGCGGCTGCCAGCGTTTCGCCCGTTCCTTCACGGAGGGCGGCATGCACTTCACCGGCAGCGGCCTAACGTACCGCTTCTAATTATTCCGTCATATTCTCCCTATGGATTATTCCGGGAAAGGGACCGCAGTTCCGGCGAGTACGCTGCCGGAACTGCTGGTAACGATGATTGTCGGGGGTATCCTGCTCCTGGCCGTCTTTGACGGTGTGGACATCATCCGCAAGAGCATAGGTCCGGTGCAATTGCCGGACTTCGGGGAGGAACTGTCCCGCCTCCAGGAGGAAGAACTACTGGAGGACCGTCCGGACAGCGTCTCCTTCCAAACCATGGAACTCTATGATTATGAGTAGTAAGCTAACAGACAGGAAGAAGCGCCTGATGTTTTCCGAACTGCAGACCCTTCTTCGGGCAGGGCTCAGTTTCACCTCGTCCTTCTCGCTCATCATCGAGGGCGCACAGGGACGGGAGGCGGAGGTGTACCGCCGGCTGTTTGAACGGGTCATCGCCGGAGCGGCCCTATGGGAAGCCTTGAAAGAAGAGGGTGACTTTTCGCGGCTGGATTATGGCGTTATCCGCATCGGCGAGGAGTCCGGACGACTGATGGACGCGCTGGGTTTTCTCACAGATTATTACGAGAAGAAGGAGAACCAGCGGCGGACGCTGGTGAGCGCCCTCAGCTATCCGATCATCACCCTGTGTGTGGCGGCGCTGGTGCTGGTGTTCATGCTGCTGGTGGTCGTCCCCATGTTCGAGCTGGTCTACGCCCGCATGGGCGGCGAGCTGCCGGCCATGACGCGGATGATGATCTCCCTCTCCAACAGGATGCCTGCACTCCTTGTGGTGTTGCTGGTACTTGCTGCGGTGTGGCTGGTGGTGAAACGGCTCTATGGCCAGACGGACTTCTTCCAAAGGGTCACATCGGCCTTTCTTCTGAAGCTTCCGTATGTGGGAAAGCTTATCTGTCTGTTCCAACTGTCCCGGCTCTCGCGCCTTCTGCATCTTCTTGTGAGCTCCGATGTGCCCATCCTGCAGTCCTTGCAGTTGGTCGCCGACATCGTCCCGTTCTATCCAGTGCGGCACTCCCTGCTGGATACCTGTGAGATTGTGGAACGCGGCGGGCTTCTGTATACGGGCTTCGCAAAGTATCCGGCGGTGTACAGCCGCAAGTTCACCGTTCTTCTTCGCGTGGGTGAGGAGACCAACTCG
>JAFZPY010000090.1 GCA_017552475.1 Bacteroidales bacterium
GCTCAACCACCGCGAGGAATGGAGCCTGTTCCATACACACTACGCCGACCAGACGCCCCCCGACGTCGATCCGGACAAGGACCTGGCGTTCACGCTCCACACCGTCACAGCCAACATGAAGTACAAGCACACAGCATCCGCCAGATTCAACAGCACATTTGGAATCAATGCGGAAGCCCAGCACAACACCTTCAGCGGCTACTCCTTCCTCCTCCCGGAATACCGTCGCCAGACAGCAGGCGCTTTCTGGCTCGGCAGCTGGAAGCCCAAAGCCTCGCTCTCCGTCATCGGCGGTCTCCGCTACGACTACGGCCACATCAGCATAGACGCCCACTACGACGAATATGCCGGCCAATACTCCGCTGCGGCCACTGACCGCACTTTCGGCGACATCTCAGGCTCTGCCGGGCTTGTCTGGAACCCCACGGCCGATCATCTCATCAAACTCAACATCGGCCGCAGCTTCCGTCTCCCCGGAGCCAACGAACTGTCATCCAACGGAGTCCACCACGGCACCTTCCGCCATGAGCAGGGCGACCCCACGCTCCGTTCGGAACGCGGCTGGCAGCTTGACGCATCCATTGACCTCCACTGGTCGCGTCTCGAAGTGGAACTCTCCCCCTTCTTCAACAGATACTCCAGCTACATCTACCTCAACCCCACCGGCGAATGGTCCAGCCTCCCCCACGCAGGGCAGATCTACCGCTACTGCGAAGCCCCGGCCATCTTCACCGGAGGCGAACTTGAAATACACCTCCAATTGCTGAAGCATCTCGAATATCGTTTCTCCGGCGAATACGTCTACACTTTCAACGAAACAGCCCGCACAGCCCTCACTTTCTCTCCCCCTGCCACGATGCGCAACATCCTGACATACAAAGGAAAGAAATGGGAACTAAGTGCAGAAATGCAGACCATCGCCGACCAGAACCGCATTGCGCACAACGAAAACCCCACCTCCGGTGCAACACTCCTCCATCTCGGCGCCACCGCCACCGTCCCCCTTTTCGGCACTCCAGTGGACATCAATCTCAGCGTGCACAACCTTTTCAACAAACAATATTTCAACCACCTGAGCTTCTACCGGCAGGTCGAAATCCCCGAACCCGGGCGCAACTTCACCCTGTCACTCAGGATACCAATCAACAAACAATAAAAAATGTCAATCATGAAAACATCCACAATACTCTCTGTCGCAGCCCTCGCTGCATCCATCTTCGTTTCCTGCAACAAAGACAACGGCGATACCACCAAACCCGTCATCAACCTCATCGAGCCGGAGGATGGCGACGAACTCCTCATCGGCGGTGAGCACGGCATCCACTTCGAAATGGAGGTCTCTGACAACGAAGCTCTCGCCTCATACAAAATAGACATCCACAACAACTTCGACCATCATGGCCACTCCAAAGCCGACGATGCCACCGTCGCTTTCACCTTCTCCCGTATCTACAACGACATCGCCGGAAAGAAAAACGCCACCGTGCATCATCACGACATTCTCATCCCGGCCAATGCCACTCCCGGCGACTACCACCTCGTCGTCTACTGCACTGATGCAGCGGGAAATGAGAGCTATGTAGCAAGAGACATCGTACTAAGCCTCACGGCCCCGGAGCACGACCACGACGAAGACTAGAGATTCTCGGCCAAAGGCCAAGAATGACTTCTGATCAATGCAAAGACAGCCTGCGGCTAATAAAGCCGCAGGCTGTCTCATAATGCGCACGTCATACTATTTTATATACTGCAAAAGCACCGGCTCCATGAGACGATATCCGTCGAGGTTGGGATGAAGGCCGTCACTTGAATGTCCCTCGATAAAACCGCCTTTGCCGTTGTTGAGAACAGACCAGTAGTCGACGTAGGGAATGCCGTTTTCATTGGCATATCTGCTGAGCATGCCGTTGAGAGCCTCTATTGAACGGTGAGGATTGCCAAGAAGGGGCCTCCAGCAGATGGTGTCGGCCGGAGTTACCGAGCAGATAAGAGGCTTGATGCCGTTGGCCCTGGCAAGTTCGACAACAGAGACGAGGTTGCCGTAGACATTTTCAAGCTGGATATTGCTCCTGTTTTCGGCAATGTCATTGACACCGAACATGATTGCCACATACTCGGGATGAAGTTCGATGACATCCTTGCGGAAACGCGTCAGCGCCCTGAGAGAGGTCTGGCCGCCGATTCCACGGCCTACGAAATTGTGTTCCGTAAAGAAATCGGGGTCGAATCCGGGCCAGTTGTGGGTGATGGAGTCGCCGTAGAGGACAGCCTTGGGGCGCTTTTTGAGATTGGCATTGTCCACAGCGTACCAGTCGTACTGCGACCAGTCGCCGCCATCGTGACCGGGAGTGATGATCCTGGTGCCGCGGATGGTTTTTCCGGCAGTGAGGAATTTGACCTGAAGGTCGCGGATGGCCTTGTAGCCGTTCTCATTGAGATGGATACCGTCATCTTCGTAGTATTCAGAGGCATTGTCCTCATTGAAAGGAGGAATGGTAAAGAGGTCAAGATAGGGCACCCCGGCGGCCTGGCAGCAGAGGATCTGTTTTTCCACGAAGTAGTTCATGCCATTTTTGTCAACGATGTAGCGCGGGTCGGAACTTTTTGGAACTGCACGGAATGACTTTGTGGAAGTCATGAAAAGTATCTGTGACCCAGGAGCTTTCTCGCGGATCTTGCTGATAGCGTAATTGATGCCGCCGCACTGGGTAGCGAGGCTGGTCGTGTCGTAACCGTCGTAATCCGTATAGTCATCTGCGGTGCCGCAGTAGTCGGAAGCCCAGTAGAAATCATTTGTGGATGCCCAGAGCAGATAGATGTCGTATACGGGCGCATCGGGTGCACAGGCCTGGTCGACCTGCCACTGGATGTGCTTGCCTTCTCCCTGTGTGAGATTTGAAAATCCGGCTCCGCCTACTCCGTAGTTAACGACCTTGACGCCGAGAGAGTCCTGCCAGTAGTCCTTGGCTACCGCAGACGCGGGGATTTCGGTGTAGGAACCGCCGAAGAGGGCGAGAGTTTTGCCTTCGAGGGCACGGGCCGGACTGGAGCTGCCGTCACAGCCTGCAAGAGCGGCAAGGCATAGGGCGATTGTCGCGAATAAGGGTAAAAATTTGTGTTTTGACATAGTGTGTATGGAAGTTTATGTGCTAGTGTCTGAGATTTTTGGAGCTGATATGGTGCCAGAGGATAATGCCGACAGTAACGGAAACGTTGAGCGAATGCTTTGTGCCGAACTGTGGAATCTCCAGCGAGACGTCGGACTCGTCCACAACGTCCTGACGCACGCCATCGACCTCGTTTCCAAAAATATAAGCATACCTCCCGCCGGGAGCCGGGAAAAAGTGGTTAAGTTTCACGGAGCCGACGGTCTGCTCGACGCTGACCACGGTGTAGCCCTCGTCCTGAAGTCTCTTCACGACTTCGAGCGTGTCATCACAGTGCTCCCATGGGACGCTGTCCTCGGCACCGAGGGCGGATTTGTGAATCTCGGCCGAAGGAGGACAGGCGCAGATTCCGCACAGATAAATCTTATCTGCGCGGAACGAGTCCGCCGTGCGGAATGCCGAGCCCACGTTGTGGGCGCTGCGCACGTTGTCCAGCACGACGACGAGCCCTGTATCGGGAATTTCCCGATACTGCGCCGCCGTAATGCGGCCCAACTCGATATTCAGCAGTTTCCTGTCCTTCATCAGTACAAATATACTACATTTCTCACAAGAATTTACTATCTTCGCGCAGTTAAAACACAACTCACGAATATGAAACAGGATCTCCAGATTTTCGATCTCATCAAGAAGGAAAAAGAGAGACAGTCATCCGGTCTCGAACTCATCGCATCTGAGAATTACGTATCACAGCAGGTAATGGACGCCATGGGCTCCATCTGCACCAACAAATACGCCGAGGGGTATCCCGGGAAGAGATACTACGGCGGCTGCGAAGTGGTAGACCAGATCGAGCAGCTTGCCATCGACCGCCTCAAGGCCATCTACGGAGCTGAATACGCCAACGTCCAGCCCCACTCCGGCGCCCAGGCCAATCTCGCGGTCGAGATGGCCGTCCTCCGTCCCGGCGACAAGTTCATGGGACTCGACCTCGCCCACGGCGGACATCTCACACACGGTTCTCCAGTCAATGCCTCAGGTCTCCTGTACGAAGCCATCCCCTACGGTCTCGATGAGAACACCGGCCGAGTCGACTATGACGCCATGGAACGCATAGCCATCGAGCAGAAGCCGAAACTTATCATCGGCGGCGCGTCGGCATATTCCCGCGAATGGGACTA
>JAFZPY010000091.1 GCA_017552475.1 Bacteroidales bacterium
AGCCGCTATGGCAAAGACAAAGAGACCGAAGATAGATATCCGCAACAAGAAAGCCTCCTTCGACTATGAGTTCCTGGAGACCTTCACGGCCGGTATTGTCCTCAGCGGCACCGAGATCAAGAGCGTGCGCGAGGGCAAGGTGTCGCTGGTGGACAGCTGGTGCTATTTTTCGGGTAACGAGCTCTATGTCAGGAAAATGAACATCGCCGAATACTGGTGGGGTTCGGCCTTCAGCCGCCAGGAGCCCAAGCGCGACCGCAAGCTGCTTCTGACCCGCAAGGAGCTGAACAAACTCCAGCGTGCCGTCAAGGAAAAGGGGCTTACCATCGTCACCACCCGTATGTTCATCTCGGAAAACGGCTACGCCAAAGTCAACATCGCCCTCGCCCGCGGCAAACGCGAATTCGACAAGAGGGAAAGCATCAAGGAAAAGGACCTCCGCCGCGAATCGGAGCGTATCTGAGTTAGATAAATCTCATTTCTATGAAGACCAGTCACTTTGTTTCTTTTTTGGTCGGATTGACAGTTTGTTTCAGCGCCTGCCATCCCCAGTCCGATTATTGTACCGTAAAGGGCTCTGTCAAAGGCTTGAAAGACGGAACAAAACTTGAACTGCAGGACGAGTATGATCATTTCAAGGTCATTGCAACAACGCGGGTCAAAGAGGGCGCATATGAATTCCACCCCGGTGTTTCTGCACCCACCCACGTGTATCTCTATTCGGGAGATGAAGAGCAGTTAAAGGACTTTTTCCTGGAACCGGGAACCATCATTGCCGATATTGATGCAACGGATGAAATGGATTATGCCGCCTTTGCTGCAGGTACACCCTCCAATGATTTGTTGCGCGAGATTAATCAATTGGAAACAAGCGGCGACCTGGATGCCGCCAGCGCAATTCGGGATGAAGTTCTCAATGCCGAAGAAACCGGCATTCTGGCACTTTACCTGGCAGACGCCAACGGCGCCACGGCTGCACAGGGGTTGGTTGTTCTTGACCGCCTGTCGGAGGAACTTGCGGCAAAGCCCTATGTGGACGAGTTTCGCGAAACACTGGCCCGCCGGGCAAGAACAGAACCCGCACCGGAAGGCAGCGAAAGTCCGAACTACTTCATAGATATGGAGTTTCCGGACATCGACGGAAACCTGATCAGCCTGAGCTCTGTGGTGAACAATCCCGCCAATCGCTACATTCTCCTGGACTTCTGGGCCACCTGGTGCGACCCCTGCAGGCAATCCATTCCAAAACTGCAAGCCCTGTATAAAGAATATCATAATAAAGGACTTGAGATTTATTCCGTTTCGGAAGACGAAAACGAGAAGAACTGGAAGAGTTTTCTCCCGGAAAGTGGAATGAACTGGGTAAATGTACGGGATACTCATCCTGGCAGGAATGAAAAAAGTATGTGGACGGAGTATGCCCTCCACGGCATCCCTACTATGCTCATCATCGATGGAGAAACCGGAGCCATCATTTTCAGGGACAGAAAGAAAGATATAGCGACTGTCATAGCTTCGCTATTTCAGTAGTGTTTATTCGGTTGGGCGGGTGAGTTTCTACATTGAAGTGATATGAAGCATTTGCCGAATGGCATATCATTATTAAGGATAGCAGGCTCCATCGGCCTGCTGTTTTGCAATATAACCGGATGGCCGTTCTGGGTGCTCTATACACTGTGTGGCATCAGTGATATGATTGACGGCCGGCTGGCCAGGAAACTCCACGCGGAAACCAGAGCCGGAGCTGTTCTGGACAGTGTGGCCGACATCATATTCGTGGCCTGCTGCGCCTTCCGGCTGTTGCCTGTACTGGAGATTCCCGCGTGGCTGTGGATCTGGGCCGGGGTTATCGTATTCATCAAGACTGTCAACCTGGTATCTGCCCTGACCGTCTATAAACGATTCTGCTTCCCTCACACGCCGGCCAACAAACTGACCGGATTGCTGCTGTTCCTGGCCGTGCCGACAATGTTCTGGTCTGTGATTCCCATTGCCATCGTAGCGGCCGTCGCCACCTTCGCCGCCGTGCAGGAGGGGCATTTCAATCTCCACGCTGGATGGCCATTTTGAAATAGCCATACCTCCCGACACGCTCGATTTCTGCCACGTATCTTATATGACAGCCTTTTATCCCGTCACAGGCAATGCGGAGCGCCTGCCCCTGGCAGATATAAATACGTGTCCGAATGTGTCCGGAAATGATTACCTTTGAGAATTAGATAAATCGAATTTTGTATGAGATATTTCTTGTATATAGCATTAACTCTGTGCTTGGCTACATCTTGCTTCCATACTGAATGGTTCGAGCCGAGGTTTGAAGAGAATGGCGAGTATCATAATCTGGAGATTCCAGCAGAAGGTAATAGATATAATGTGCCGTTCAAGTTTTTGTTCCACACGACAAAAACATCAATGCCGATGAGAACCCATCAAATCAGAGGCCGTCATATCATAGATGGTATACCGGGTGAGATATACGATGTTGCTGCAAATGGAAGTCCTATTAGATGGTATTGGGATTGGACGTCTGAAAGAACTCCTGGAATCGAGAATGCAGTCCTCCATATTTATATTCCAGCAAATGAATCCTCAATGGCTAGAACCATTTCTACTCAAATCAGTATTGATAGCATAGCTAATAGTTCCTTTCAAATTCAGGACGATGATGAGCATAATTGGGGTGAATGGAATACGGTCCTTGATGGAATCCAGGCTGGCTGGTAGTAATACCGCGATATATTCCAATTTATCGGTCTCCCGGTTCTTCGGCCAGGAAGAAAAAAGGTGACCAAAAGTGACCGAAAAACCTATCAATAAATGATGATCAGATGATGCGCCATATAAGAATATTTCTTATCTTTGTTGCAAATACTGATAGAAATGAAAACAACTACTGTCGCATTAGGGTCTCATTTTGACGAATTTGTCCAGGCCAGTATCCTTGGCGGCCGTTACACGAACGCCAGCGAGGTGATTCGTGCCGGGCTAAGGAGGCTGGAAGAAGATGAGCAGAAGATAGCGGCTCTCCGTGCTGCCATAGAGGAAGGTGAAGCAAGCGGGTATGTCGAAGACTTTGACTTCGAGTCCCACTTGGAGGAGTTGAAGGCAAAACGGAGAAGCAATGGCTAAGATCAGATTATCCAGAAAGGCAATAGCCGATTTGGATGGCATTTGGGACTATACCGCCCAAACCTGGTCGGAAGAACAGGCGGTCATTTATTATCGGCAGATATATGGCGCTATTCAAGGATTGAACAATCTGCCTG
>JAFZPY010000009.1 GCA_017552475.1 Bacteroidales bacterium
AATCTGATCGGGGTCGTATTCGCGAGAGATGATGGATTCCTGCGCACAGGAGGCCAATAGCGACATCGCGCCGATGGCAAGGGTCAGATGGATAGTTGATTTCATAGCATTATTACACACACTTATGGTTAAAATTCTTCTTTGCGAGCAAATATAATATATTTCCCCCCCCTACCAAATATTTTTGGAAGAATTTTAATATTAGTAAAATGTTTTATTATTTGGTCGTGCTCGAGATTCTCGGCCTGACGGCCAAGAATGACGAGGGACAGAGCCCAAGAATGACGGGAAGGACCACTTATTGATATATCATTTTTTGATATATCACATTTTGATATTATCTTTACCACAAATAACAGATGTCATATGAAAACTCCCTTCGTGTTTGGCAGGCTTGCCAAAGAAAACAACTTTACAGATAGAAAAAACGAGACTGCACATCTCGTAACCAATTTCAAGTCACTCATTAACACCATCATTATCTCCCCGAGACGTTGGGGAAAAAGTTCTCTTGTCTTCAAAGCAGCAGAAATTGCCCGTAAAGAAGATACTACTTTGAGAGTATGCCAGGTCGATCTTTTCAATGTACGCACGGAAGAGCAATTCTATGCTATTCTAGCCCAAAGCGTAATTAAATCCACCGCATCAAAATGGGAAGAAGCGGTCGCAAATGCTACTCGTTTCTTGTCCCGATTCGTTCCAAAGGTATCTCTTGGCAGTGATCCGATGAGTGAACTCACGGTTGACCTCAATTTAGAGGAACTAAGAAGAAGCCCCGACGAGATTCTTGATCTCGCTGAGAAAATTGCAACAGAGAAAAAGCTTCATATTGTCGTATGTATTGACGAGTTCCAGAACATTGCGGCATTTGATGATTCGCTCGCATTCCAGAAAAAACTTCGTTCCCATTTTCAGCAGCATGAGAATGTGGCTTATTGCCTGTATGGCAGCAAGCGGCACATGATGCTTGAGGTCTTCACGGATTATTCCATGCCCTTCTACAAGTTCGGGGATATCATGTTCCTGGATAAAATAAAGACTCCCGATTGGGTGAATTTCATCAAGGAAACATTTGAAAGAACGGGCAAATCCATCAGCGATGATGTTTGCGAAGAGATCGTCTCGCGTGTTCAAAATCACCCATATTATGTCCAGCAGCTTGCCCAGCAAGTATGGCTAAGGACGGACAAGGTTGCTACGCTTGACTCTGTAGACGAATCCCATTCTGCAATCACGGCACAGCTCAGTCTGATGTTTGACACAATCACTCAGACTCTTACAAACCAGCAGATGAACCTTCTACGTGCAATGTCAGCTGGAGAAAAGAATCTCACATCCAAGGCTGTGATGGATAAATATAATCTCAACTCCCCCACCTCAATCTCACGTGCAAGAAAAGCGCTTGTTGGGAAAGATATACTTGACAATATCGCCGGCGTGTATTCTTTTCAAGACCCCATATATGCTTATTGGCTGAGGCACAACTTATACTTATTTCCTTAATCCATCACTGTAACACTTGGTGCAACTCACAATAAAAAATAATTAATAGGGAAAAGACCGCGGTGCCCGGAGAACGGGCATCGCGGTATGCGTTAATTTCGAAAGTCCCGGCCTTACGGCCGAAATGACTGGTATTTTGTCTGGAGGTTATTCAACATCTTGGACAAGACGGACGGAGCACCCATTGCTGCCGCTGCCACCGCCTCCTGTGACATATGTTTCAGCCCGGAGGTAAAGACCCAGTCCCCATGCGTTCAAATAATATCCAGAGTTGAATTCAACATCCCAACTATAATTCATGATTGTTGAGGACCAGTAATCACCCCTGACGTATTCGTTGTTGTCGTAGTCGCCCCAGTCTACGGACCCCAGGTATTCATGCCCGGCGGCAGGCAGGAACACGCAGCCGGCGGCTTCGAGAAGGGCGAAGTCAGCCGTGGATATAACGCTGATAGCTTCGTCATTATAAGGTGGATACTCGGCATTGATGTAGTTTGCGTTAACGGTGGCTGCGAGGAGAGAAGCGGAGGGCTCGTTGCCGCTCACCCATTCATCGGGAAAAATGAGCAGGCCATGAGAGTTGTTCAACTTACATCTTGCATAGCGGGCGTTGGTAACGCCGTTTACCGTGACGGAACTGCGGATATTTAGAAGGTATGTGTATTCTCCTGTGTTCTCAGCTCCGGAGAGGGTGCGCCAGGTGTTGGCGGGATCCATGGAGGTACCGTTGTAAATTTGGTTGGTACCCCAGTCGACGAAGTCTCCAGAGTCTTCAGAGTCGTACAAGCTGCCTCTGTTGAGAATACCCCATGCCTTAGTATCGGAGTCAGCTGACCAGCCGAATAGGTCGATCCAGCCTGCGGTTTCGCCTATGGTGGTGTTGGCGGCGGCGTTACCTATGTAGTCATATTGGTGATCAGCGAAGGCCCAGCCGGTGGTGTTGGCGGGGTTGGAAGGGTCTGCAGAAGGGGTGCCGGAAGCGTCGATGTAGCAGCGGAGGTTGCCTTTGGAGAAGCGGACCTGATCTCCGTCCTCGTTGATGGTGAAGAGGCCGGGAAGGGCAGCGGGAGAGACGGAGCTATTGTTTCCGCCTTGGTTCTGCTGTCCGTAGGTGCCGGCTACCCATTCGGAGGCGCTGGCCACGTAGTCGATGGCAGAGCCGAGGATGAAGGTGTCGTCGGGGAATTCAGGGGCTACGACCTTCTTGAGGTTGCTGGAGGAGAGGGCTGAGGATTTGGCGATGGTGCCGGCGTAGATTTCTTCGATGTTGCCGTTGGCCTGGATGGATTCGGACACGCCGATACCATTGCTGAAGTTGAGGGTGACGGTGTAGGATTTACCAGCTTCGAAGACCTGGCTGGCGGGGATGTAGATTCTCGTCACGGCATATTTCCCGGCATCAGAGGAGGAGGGATAGATCTGGACGTTGCTGGCGGAGGCCTTGACGTTGACAAGAAGGTCTATCCAGTGGTCGGTGATGTCAGGACTGCTGCCGGACGCGGCGGTCGTCAGGGTGACGCCCTGAGGGATGACGTAGAAGTAGGCGCCGCCCATGATGTTCTGGGCGCTGGAGGTCATCGCGGTGCCGCTGAGGGCGTCGTTGCTGATATTGAGGTCGCCGTACTGCAGAGGGGTGCTGAGACTGCCCCAGCATGTGTGGAGGTTGTTGGCGTTGCCGTAGTTCGCGCTCACGAGGCCTTCCCAGGCTGCATCGGATGCGGCGTTCGTAGTGTTGTACTGGGGGAATGTGAAGGTGCCCACGGACTTGAAGCCGCCGATCTGTACGCCGGCGACGCTGATGTCATAGCCCGGGATGGTCTTCTGCACCTGGATGGTCAGGCGGGAGAGGGCGTGGTGGAGTCCCAGCTGCACGGGCGTGCCATTGCCGTCACGCTGCTGCGCTTCGAGGGCGACCATCAGTTCATCGGGGTCGTTGAGGGCGCGGCGGGAGACCGTGAAGTTGTCGATGCTCGGGGTGAGTTTCGCGGCGCTGGATTCAGTGACGGTCATTGAGCGGTTAGCGGCATAGAAGCCGAGCTTGTAGGCCGGCCAGTAGTACGGGGTGTTGCCGGAGTTGGCAGTAGAGGAGCTCACGTCGCTGCTGGAGATGATGTTGTTGGAGAAGTAGTAGCCCGCATCGTTGAGTTTGATGGCGGAGATGTAGAGGTCTCCGATGTTGCCGAGGTGTTCGTTGTCCACAGCGCCGGATTTGGTGGCGTTGTTAGCGAAGGCCTTGTAGGCAATCTGATCGGGGTCGTATTCGCGAGAGATGATGGATTCCTGCGCACAGGAGGCCAATAGCGACATCGCGCCGATGGCAAGGGTCAGATGGATAGTTGTTTTCATAGCATTATTACACACACTTGTGGTTAAAATATTTTATTATTTATTCGTGCTTGAGATAAAGTCAGCCTCGTGAGGGCGAGGCTGACGGAAGAAGTAGTAATATGTGCAGTAGGTGAAGGTAAGCTGCTGATGATATGTTTCTATTTATGCCTGAAGAGTACATCGCTATAGTCTGTTGCCGTCACGTTACCTACAGTCAAAGTACCTTTTACTTCAACAGTTCTATCCTTATCGGAGGTATTCTTATTAGTAATAACAGTAGACGCTCCTGTGGTAGTTGACAGTGCTGAGGAATATTTGCTTCCTGAAGTAATTGCCCACGAAACAGATGCCTCAAAAGCAACACAAGCCCTAGGCATGAACCATACAGACGAATTTCTATCACACTGCACTAAATCGTTCTCGTTCAGAACTCCATAATAAGGGATATAATAGGCAAGATTCTTAAAAGTAGCCTTATTACCATATTGCTTTACGCCATCGCCGTCCGTGCACCAAATCACAAGATCATATAACTGATTGACCCTCACTTCACGGGTGCCGACTATGGCGCCGTTTTCTCTTGAATAAGCGTATATGACAGCAGTGCCGTAGTGGAGCGCGGTGACTACACCGTTGGCATTGACGCTGGCGACGCCGGGATTGGTGGATGCCCAGTTGTAGAGAGAAGCGGCATTGGCAGCGGCACCATTGGAATAGTACGTAGTGGCGACGTAGGTAGTCGAGGTACCTGTCCACAATTCAGCGACGGGAGTACCGATGACGACGGAGCTGACTACACGGTTGACGGTCACGGAGCAGGTCTTGGCCTGTGCGGAGTGGGTACCGTAGGTGTTGGCAGGGACGGAGGCCGTAATGGTCGCAGTGCTGCAGGAGGCGCCGGTCACGCTGATGTTGGCGCCGTTGGCCGAGCTGGACGAGGATACGGATGCGATGCCAGCGTTGTTGGATGACCAGTTGACTGTCATTGCAGGGACGGAACCGTAGGTAGCGCCGCCGTTATTGATCTGGACGTTGGCACGGAGAGCACCGCTGGTGTAGTGGTTGAGCGACATCGAGGATGATGAGACGGTCAGGCCTGTAACGGCGTTGACGTTCACGGTACGCGAAGCGCTGATATCGGGATTGACATTGGAGGTCGCGGTAATCACGGCCGAACCATAGTTGACAGCGGTGACATGACCGCTCCCGTCCACCGTCGCCACACCAGGAGCACTGGAGGTCCAGGTCACATCGCTGTTGGGCGCTTCTGTCTCATAGACCACGGTGGCGGAATAGTTCGTTTGCTGGCCTTTCCACAGGGTGACATTGCTGCCACTGAAGTTAAGCTCCGTCACGGTGTAATCCACGTCGACATTGCAGGTGGTCGAGACGAGAGGGTGCAGACCATAGGTATTGGCGGGGATGCTGGCCGTCAGGACGGAGTTCCCGGCTTCGAAGCCTGTCACGGATACAGTGTAGTCACTGGCTTTGATGTCATCGGACAGGGTTGCGACACTGGGATTTGAGGATACCCAATGGAGGTAGACCTTCTCGGGGATGGTACCATAGATACCGCCACCTGAATTGAATACCACGCTGCCCGCTATATAGGAGGTATGGGACTTCGCAATTCCGAGGTATGATGAGGTAAGGCGGATATCGGTCACGGTGTTGACATGCACGGAGAGGCTGTCGGAGACGCGGGAGTCGGTCGAAGAGGTGGCGACGATCATCGCGGTGCCGGGGGCTACGCCGGTGATGACACCGGTGGCCGGATTGACGGTAGCGACATTCTCGTCGGAGCTGCTCCAGATGACTTCAGCGGAGGGATCACCGGTCTCATATTCGACTGTAGCTGCGTATGTGGCGGTATTGCCGGCCCAGATCGTAGCCTCGTCGCTCGTGATACCGACGCCTCTTACTTTGCGGGATATGGATGATATTTCCGCGGGGATGTTGTACATCGTGCCGGCTGATATGCGGTTGCGGGAGACAGGAAGGATATCGACCAGATACAGTGTCTCATCATTCATGGCCGTCATTTCAAAGCTGAGGGAGGATATCTCGCTGTTTGGAAGGGCCACGGCATGTATGGTCCCGATGCCGCCGGCGGGGATGGTGATGCCGGGATCGAGGGATATGGTACTGAAGCCTTCCAGTTCGCCGGAAGGGGCAGGAGTCATGGGGTCGAGAGTGGCGAGGGCGCCCGTGGCGAGATCAAGTTCGACGTCGCCGGAGAGATAACCTGCGTCGGCCTTCACTTTGAAAGAAGCGACCGTAAGCGGAATATCAGTGGGGTTGGACACATTGATATTGAGAATCGCGACACGCGGCGAGAAGGAGAACGAGGGATAGGAGTTGCCGGAGACGATGTCTGCGCGGACTTTGCTCTCGTCCTTGCCCCAGCAGATAAGATAGGGACCGACGGTCTCGCTGGTGCCGACCTGGACTGGATAGACATTGGACAAAGTCACGATTCCGTCCGAGGGAGACTTCAGGATGGATTCCGGATAATAGGAGAAGAAGTAATAGTTCTCATTATCAGGACCGCTGGCGCTCACCCAGGATGTATTGTACTCATAAGTCCTGGGGGTGAAGTCACCGGTCTCGGATGAAGCCTCGGTAGAGCAGAGGTCACTGCGCAGGAGGTTCCTGCCAAGATATTCATACACGGCTATCTGATCTCCCGGAGCCCACAGAATGGAGGTCCCGGAAAGTGTGGCCTTGGTGTTCACGGAGCCGAATGAGATCGGCATCTCATCGCCCTGTTCGATATAGTCGACGGGCTGCTCGATATCATCGTATGGCCGATCCATCTCCTGAACGCAGGAGACGAGGATAAAGGCGGCTGAAAGCAGTGTTATGTAGCGTTTCATGGTATAGTGTTTTTTATTTATCTATGCGGGTGAAATTGCCGGGAGTGGAGCTTGTGGGGGCAAAAGGATCGTAGCCATAGAAATTGCCGGAGGTGGTCTGGTCAATAGTATAAGTGGCTACATGATTGAAAGAACCGGGGGTAGTGCCCGAGATGGTGAAGGAACCGAGCAGATAGAACGTGCCGGCATTGCACTCGGAGATTGTCATCTTGACGCTGGAGACAGAGAGCTCCGCAGCGATGGTATATGTCGTACCCTTGGAGAGAGGCATGTTCTGTATAGAAGCAGAGTAAGTACTTGAGTTGTAAGATACCGAGATGGTGAGGGTCGCGGAATTATCATCCTTGGGGATGGCAGCGATCCAGTCAGAGCCGGTAAATCGCACGGGAACATCTCCGACAGTGATGTCGGGAAGCTCATATAAGGCTTCCACGGCGGCCTGCCCGGACTTCGGGGCCTGCCATGTGCAATCGAGCAGGCTGAGGTCCCTTGAAGGATGCGATGTGACGCCGATTTTGATATCACTGACATCGTAGGAGACGCTTGATGTGGTCTTGGCGGAAATCTCGATGAAAGCGAGGGCATGGGTAAAGGTCAGAGGAATCACTCCGTCGCCAGGAAGGTCTTCCAGATCCTCGGTAGAGGCGACTACGAAGTCTTTCTGGTCAGCAATCCTGGCCGGAAGGGTGTAGGTGACGACAGGTGCGCCGGCTTCCGTTGCGACAGGGAATGAAGATATGCCTTCCGTAGCCGCTTCGCTCTGATAAGGGGCATAGGCGAAGAAGCGCATATTCATGCCGTTGAGCCAATAGTATGTCGTGGCAGTGGACCATACACCGTCCTGTTCCGACACGGGAAGGTTGAACATGTAATCAGGGCAGGCAGTGCCGTTCCATTCGCCGGAATATTTTGCGGCGAACAGGCCGAATGACTCATGAGGGAAGGTTGTTCCAAGTACTGCCTTGGAGCCCGGGATCCATGAGGCGTTGTCACGGACTGCATATCCCTCGATAGTCTGACGATCGACGAGGGGTTCATCCTGTGTACATGATGCGGTCAGGGCTATCGCTGAAACAGCCAGCAGGACAATTATCGCCGTTACGACATACTTGACTGAATCCCGGCGACTGTCATATCTGTCTTCGTATCTTCTTGTGGCGATGACAGGGTGTTGTATTCGATTGCTTGACATATCTATATAAATTTCTTGTTTCTTGGAGACCGGAGGAAGGGTCAGCCGCCTCCGGCCTGTTATTACGCCTGCTGAGTGTATCAGCTATGCGAAGTGGCTGGTGCCCTTAGGTTAAGGCTGGGGATATACACTTACACTGGGGCTGTTTACATCAATCCAGCCATTAGTTGTCACAGTGTAACCGATAGCCTGGCCAAGGATGTACTCATCGTTGGGGAATTCAGGCGATACGGCCTTTACGAAGTTGGTCAGGGTATTCGACTGATCCGCAGATGCTGCGTTGTAAAGTGACTGACCGGACTCAGATACACCGATACCGGAATTGAAGTTGAGAGTGATGGTATAAGACTTACCGGCTTCGAATGCCTGGCCTGCAGGGATATACACCCTTGCTACGGCGAATTTGTTCGCATCGGATGATGAAGGATAAATCTGGACTCCTGCAGCATTCCTGACGTTGACGAGGATATCGATGTAGTGGTCAGTCTTTTCAGGAACATTGCCCGAAGCATTGGTGGTCTTGGTAACAGCCTGAGGGATAATGTAGAAATAGTTATTTCCCATGATGTTAGCCGCAGTGCCGGTCAGGGCCGAGCCGCTGAGGGCCTCATTGTTCAGGTTAAGATAGCCATACTGAAGGATGGTATTCTGGCCACTCCAGCGGTTGTTGAGGTTGTTGACCTGCTGGTCGCCATAGCTGGCGCTTACGAGTCCTTCCCAAGCGGTGTCAGATGAACCGTTGTTGGTGTTGTACTCAGGGAAAGTGAAGGTTCCTTTTGAGTAGAAGCCGCCGAGTTGAACGCCGGCCACGCTTACAGTATAACTGTCAAGCGATTCCACAGCCGCGATCGTAAGTTTAGCGAGGGCATGATGAAGATTGAGCTGAACGGTTGAAGCGTCATCCCTGTGCTGTGCCTCCATCGCTACCATAAGCTCGTTGGGAGCATTGAAAGCTGTGCGGGGAACTTCAAAGTTGTCGATGCTCGGGGTGAGATCGACGGTCTCCTCGTTATTGACCTCCTGGGTTACAGTGAGAGGAGCGTTGGCGGCGAAGAAACCGAGTTTGTAGGCAGGCCAGTAATAAGAGGTCTGGCCATGGTTGGCAGTGGAGGCATCCAGGTCAGCACCGAGGATCTGGTTGTTGGTGAAGTAGTATTTGTCATCATTAAGCTTGATAGCTGAAATGTAGACAGTACCGGCATTACTCAGGTTGCTGTTGTCCACGGCACCGGCTTTGGTGGAGTTGTATGCAAGTGCCTTGTAAGAAATGGCATTCGGGTCGAATTCTTGGGAAACGACTGTTTCCTTGTTGCAGGATGCACTGAGTACCATTGCCGCGAGAGCGAGAAAGAAGTAGATTGATTTTTTCATAGCATTATTATTTGCAGTTGGTAAATAAGAAATGTAATATATGTTTCCTGGTTAGAAAGGACATTACAGGGCAACAGGGATTGAAGCGTTCTGCCAGTCGGTAACGATAATCGTGTAAGTGATCGGCTTGGAACCGTCGATTATCGGTTTGTCAGGGTCGGGCTCTACACCTTCGCCGGTGTCGGGATCCCTTACGATACCTGGATCAGTATCTACAGCACCTCCGGGAGGAGTGATGTCATTGCCGTTTTCATCGAGGATGGTACTAGGCTGGATATAAATCGGATTGCCTTCAAGATCTTCGCCCGAAGGGAACACGATGGGTTCTTTGATAAGAGCGCCGCTGCCCTTGGTCGCAACACCTATACCCTTGGTGAAGTCCACCACGATAGAGTAGGTATGACCGGCTTTGAACTCGATGCCTTCGTCAATATTGACACGTACAAATCCGAATGCCCCATCAGTGTAGGGATATACCTGCGCATATCCGATGCCGTTGTTCATCTCGGCGTTGATGAGGATTCCGATCCAGTGTGTCTTCTCTCCGGACACCTGGGGAATGATGTAGAAGTCAGCATACTCACCCATCATAGCATCTGAAGATGTTCCGCTCAGCGTTGTCGCGACAAGCGATTCCCCACTCATATTGGCACGGCTATAGGATACTTCCGAACCAGCTGCAGGAGCCCACCATGTGGCGGGAGTCACTTCCTCATCAATGACCTGGGCTGCTCTGGCACCGGCAGCGCAGTAGCTGCTTGATTCAGGGAATGTGAAAGTACCACTCTGCAGGAAGCCCTCAAGCTTTGCAGCGGCCACTCTTACACGGAACTGGGTGCCGGTGTTGATGGCTTTGATGCGTACCTTGGCAAGGGAATGGAAGAAATCAAGAGGGACAGCTCCATTGCAATCCTCGTGGGCAGCATGGTTGTAGGCTACCATAGGGTCGGTGAGTGTCTCTTCTGAGAGTGATGCGACATCGGCAAGCGAGGTGTAATCGAATGTGTTACCACTTAACGTAGTAGATGCAGGAGATACTGCATAGAAATCCAGAGCATAGGAAGGCCAGTACCTGGAGACTACAGGATCCACCATTGCGCCGGTGTTGCTGATGATGTCCCCGACATAGTAGGCACTGCCATTACCATAGGCAGAAACTTTGACATTGCCAAGATTGGCAATACCGGTGACTGCAGCCCTTGTACTGCGGCCCGCTGAGGGACTGTACCTGATGCCCTTACCAACGTAGGACACCTCCGGGGAGTCGAGGTTGCAGGATGCAACTCCGAGAGCCATGGCTGCAAGGATTGAGAACGATTTAAAAACTTGTTTTTTCATAGTAATAGATATTTACGTTTATGTCTGCACAATATTAAAGATGAATGGGGATTTCCTTATGTTCCCAAGGCAATATATCCATTGCCAAACCCTTTCCTTCGGGGTCATTCATGACGTCAGGAAGACAGAATTCATCAAATTCCAACGAGATTTCTCCGGTTGACATTGCTGTCGCTTCATGCATAGCCTCTGTGATATCGAAGTTATAGTACACCTTGGTACCGTCAAGAAGGATGAAGTAGAGGACAAGGTTGTGGGTGTGTCCTTCGTCGGCGCTATGGCCGAATGTAAGGAAGTTACCCGTGATGGAGTTGTCATCGCCGGCTGTGATTGCGAAAGGAATGATCGTAGACCTGGGCGAGACTTCGTCGGTACCGGGGAAATAGGAGTAGGCCATGCCGTCAACGGTGGCGGAGTAGGCTGTGGCATTTTGAAGATTGCCGATATTATTGACAGTGATGCTGATGGAGCTGAAACATTCCTCCATATCCACATTCACCCTGATGTCCGTCTCTCCTGCCGTAAGCGAGATCGACTTGACTCGTCCGGCCCATACCGGATCGACTCCCCATGTGATGGGTTCGTCTTCCATACCTCTGATACGGGGTACACCATCATCGGACTTGATGCCCATAGGGCTGAGAAGGGATGTGGTGTTGGCACGAAGACCGAATGATTCATAGGTCATACCTCCGATGGGCAGCAGCACTTCAGTGTCACTATTATAGGCAATCACCTTGTAATGGCCCAGGGGAACATCTTCTATGATGCCGCCTCTGTATCCTGTGAGGACGAAACGCAACGGTGAGCTGCCATCCTCAGGGAACAGGTAGACTGTAATCTCCTCAATGTCACGAGTCGATTTGCTGGTATTGACACGTGATGCACTCCAGTGGAAATTGATGGTAATCTCACCTGTATGTACGTAGTAAAGCTCCTGGTGAGAGCACCCGGTCTGGATAATTATCGTCGACAGGAGTACAGTGATAAATGATATTATTTTTCTGTTTCTCATAGGTGCAAATTACTAATGATTTTATCTTTCTTGTTGCCGAGCTCTATGATGAGTGACACTTCGGCTTTGGTCGGACCTATCCAGCGTCTTTTGACTGTCTTGTCCCAGACATCATATCCGTCAAGGACACTGTAGGTCTCATGATTTCCTCTGAGAAATCCAGCACCGACTACGAAGTCGACAGACACCCTGTCCCATATAGGATATGTATAACCATATTCAAGACCGACTGCTAGCTGGGGTTTACGACCCACCTGGCCTTTCTTGCCGAGACAGAAGTCATACGTAAAAGAATTGAGATACAAGCCTATATGCTTTCCGATGTGGGATGACACCGTTCCATTCCCCTTATGACGCTTGATACCCTCAAGGTAATACATCGCCTTCAGTTCTATTCCATAGGAGCGCCATACCTTTCCACTTCCGGGACGTCCCCACCAGGATCCCATGATTCCGATCCCTGCGGTGATATGGTAACTGAGGTCCAGAGTGAATGACACATTGGGGACCAGTGCGGCACAATATAAGAGATTGGTGCGGACAGTCAGGTCACTCCAGTCAAAGGGGAATTCTCCGGTGGTGTAGTTGATATTGGACCGGATGTTGACCGTATCAAGCTGGGCAAGGTATTCCTTTATGTTGGTACGATGCGCGACCACGGATGATTCGACGATATACTCGGAGTCGTCACGTGGATGACTGGTGGTATAACGGATGGTAATATACGAGCGGTCAAGTCTCGGGAATATCTCCTTTTCCATCTTCTCCCATGTACGTCCGCTGTATAATTTCTGCAGACGGCCCTTCTTGAACATCTCCGTCGAGTCGTTCAGGATAGCCAGGACAACATATTTCTCCACGATCTTGGCGTCGTAAAGCATGTCGTTAAGCCCTTGCCAGTTGGTACCTATATTCTCTACAAGGAACTGTGACTCGTCAATTTTCAGGTACCGTTTGGTGTATTCGATAAGGCTGTTGCTACGGCGGCGGGTGAGGATGATATTATCTTTATCCGAGGCATTGGGAGCGGCTCCGGTACGTATCTCAATAGCTGTAACCTTGAGCTTGGGATCTGTCTGGAGTGAGTCGAGGAATGCCGTGTATTCACGGAGCATACGGGCGTTTGCACCGGCATGCTGGCTGATATGGTGACTCTCTTTTGGGAAGGAAATCACGAAGTAGGCCGAATCAGGGTGCGACATGGCTACTGTATCTAGCGAATTGAGCCAGTTCTGAAGGTCCTGAGGCGGAAGCTGGGCAGATGCCGTCGACGTAGATAGCGTCAACGAGAGAACTGCGATGAGGACGGCTGACAAAAATACTCTGAAGCCTCGATACGATATAGCTTCAGGGGAAGATATAGTCCTCCATAGGTAAGTTTGAGCATTATTATTCACTGCACACGTGGTTAAGTTTCACACATTACTTATGTTGCAAAGTTAGAAAAATATTTCGTATTTGCAAATATTATTCGTCTTTTTTGATAATGTCTGATATTTCCGCATGGATGTCATACATCAGGCCGGACAGCAGCTGGTCACAGGGGGCATCGGCGATGACGACAGTATATGCATAGTCATCGTCGGTAGCGGTGACGTCGAACGAGAGGCTTCCGATATCAACGTTAGGAAGGACCACGACAGGGATTGACACTTCTTCCTCCGGGAGGACCAGGACATTGGGAGACAGGTCGACATAGCCGGAACCGTCGACCACGGTGAGACCGCCTGTCCTTATATCCAGCTCTGCGGTGCCGGAGAGAAGACCGGCATCAGCCGTAACCCGTATCGCAACGAGAGTAAGAGGAGTCTCCGTAGGGTTGGAAACAATCAGGTTGAGGATGGCCACTTTGGGAGAAAAGGCAAAGGCAGGATAGCTGTTGCCGGACACGATGTCACCACGGACACGCGTCTCATCCTTGCCCCAGCAGATAAGGTAGGGGCCGACAGTGCCGGGTGTGCCGACCTGTAGCGATGATACGTTATCCAAAGTCACCGTGCTCCCGGAAAGGGGCCTGAGAGAACTCTCGGGATAGTATGAGAAGAAAGAGTATCTTTCATCATCGGGGCCCGAGAGGGTAATCCATTCGTCGTTCATGGTGTGGGATTCCGGGATGAATTCTCCCGCCACGCCATCCGACGTCGTGGAGCAGATGTCTTTCTGCATGAGCGAGGCTCCGCGATACTGGTATACCGCTATATGGTCGCCAGGCTGCCATACAAGACATGCATCGGCAAGGGCCGCCTTCGTAGGTATGGTGGAGAACACTATCGGCATCCCGCTGATATCAGGATCCGCATTGCGGGCGGTATTGAACTCTTCAGCACAAGATGCTGCGAGGACCGCTGCTGCGAGACTGGTAACTATGCAAATGAATGTTTTCATGATATATGTTTTTTGTTATTACTACTTGAACTTTTTTTGTTGTAATCCTGTTTATTGAAATCATTAATAAATGCCACTAACAGGACAGTACATCACACCTTGACTGGATTGATTACCTAACATGATTGACGCCCTAAGGATGAAATAACTATGTCCATAAAATGGATCAGAACAGAAGACATAGACGCCGTATCCGGCAGTAGTATTTAAATAAAATGGAAAGCCTTCTATCTGCCATGTTGCAGAAGGATATGGATCAATGCAGTCGTTATTGTTTTCATCAATATAATAAAGCCGACAACTATAATATCTACCATTATTAAAATCAGCAATACTTCTTTCTCCCGCTTCAAAGTAGTCATAATTTCCACAATAGTGACCATCCAACTCAAGACCTTTCATCTTCCGGACCTTGATGGTCTGAGAACCGACTTTGGCACCATTCTCTTTTGAATATGCATATATGACAGCCGTACCGGCCTCACGGCCATAGACAACGCCGTTTTCATTGACAAGTGCAACATTGGTGTTGGATGAGGACCAGCTGTAGAGAGAAGCAGCATTGGCAGTGGCGCCGTTGGAGTAGTACGTAGTCGCCGTATAGGTAACTTGCTGGCCGGTCCAGACTGTGGCGACGGCGGTACCGATTGAGACGCTGCTGAGAACACGGTTGACGGTCACGGAGCAGGTCTTGGACTGCGCAGAGTGGGTGCCGTATGTATTGGCAGGGACGGAGGCCGTGATGGTCGCAGTGCTGCAGGAGGCGCCGGTCACGTTGATGTTGGCGCCGGAGGCCGAGCTGGAAGCGGAAACGGATGCGATGCCGGCGTTGTTGGATGACCAGTTGACGGTCATCGCAGGGACGGTGCCGTAGGTGGCGCCGCCGTCATTGAGTTGGATGTTGGCACGGAGGGCGCCGCTGGCGTAATGGTTGACCGACATCGAGGATGATGAGACGGTCAGGCCTGTGACGGCGTTGACGTTGACAATGCGTGAAGCGCTGATCTCGGGATTGGCATTGGAGGACGCAGTGATGGTGGCGGATCCGTAGCCCACGGCGGTGACATGGCCGCTTCCGTCCACCGTCGCCACACCAGGAGCACTGGAGGTCCAGGTCACATCGCTGTTGGGCGCCTCGGTCTCATAGGAGACGGTGGCGGAATAGGTCGTCTGCTGACCTTTCCACAGGGTGACATCGCTGCCATTGAAGTCCATTTCAGTGACGGTGTAGTTCACATTGACATTGCAGGTGGCCGAGACGAGAGGATGCTGACCATAGGTATTGGCGGGGATGCTGACCGTCAGGACGGATTGTCCCACATTGAAGCCCGTCACGGATACGGTGTAGTCACTGGCCTTGATGTCGTCTGACAGGGCCGCGACTCCGGGAGCGGAGGAAGTCCAATGCAGATAGATTGTCTCGGGAATATCGCCGTAGACACCGCCGCCGGAATTGAATACTACGCTGCCCGCTATATAGGAGGTATGATTTTTCGCGATTCCGAGGTATGATGAGGCGAGATGGATACCGGTTACTGTGTTGACATGCACTGAAAGGCTGTCGGAGATGCGGGAGTCGGTCGAAGAGGTGGCGACGATCATCGCGGTACCGGGGGCTACGCCGGTGATGACACCGGTGGCCGGATTGACGGTAGCGACATTCTCGTCGGAGCTGCTCCAGACGACTTCAGCGGAGGGATCGCCGGTCTCGTATTCGACTGTAGCTGCGTATGTGGCGGTATTGCCGGCCCAGATCGTAGCCTCGTCGCTAGTGATAGCGACTCCGTTGACTTTGCGGGATATGGACGATATCTCCGCAGGGATGTCGTACACCATACCGGATGCGAATCGTTTGCACTGGACAGAGGGAATATCGACCAGATACAGGGTCTCTTCATTCATAGCCGTCATTTCAAAGTCGAGAGAGGATATCTCGCTGTTGGGAAGGACTACGGCATATATGGTCCCGACGCCGCCGGCGGGGATGGTGATGCCGGGATCGAGGGATATTGTACTGAAGCCCTCCAGTTCACCGGAAGGAGCAGGAGTCTCAGGGTCGAGGGTCGAGATGACGCCTGTGGCGAGGTCAAGTTCGACGTCGCCGGAGAGATAACCGACGTCGGCCTTCACTTTGAAAGAAGCGACCGTAAGCGGAATATCAGTGGGGTTGGAGACATTGATATTGAGAATCGCGACACGCGGCGAGAAGGCGAAGGAAGGATAGGAGCCGCCGGAGGCTATATCCGCTCGTACCTTGCTCTCGTCCTTGCCCCAGCAGATAAGATAGGGACCGACGGTCTCGCTGGTGCCGACCTGGACTGGATAGACGTTGGACAAAGTCACAATACCGTCAGAGGGAGACTTCAGGATGGATTCCGGATAATAGGAGAAGAAGTAATAGTTCTCATTATCAGGGCCGCTGGCGCTCACCCAGGACGTATTGTATTTATAATTCCCGGGAATGAAGTCACCCGCCTCTTCTGATGACTCCGTGAGGCAGAGGTCACTGCGCAGGAGGTCTCTGCCGAGGTATTCATACACGGCTATCTGATCTCCAGGAACCCATAGGATGGAGGCCCCGGAAAGATTGGCCTTGGTGTTCACGGAGCCGAATGAAATCGGCATCTCATCATCCTGTCTGTTGATTTCGGCAGGCCTGTCGACAACATCGTATGGGCGGTCGAGTTCCCGGGCACAAGAGGCTGTCAGAGCTGCTGCCAGGAAGAAAGCGGTTATGCGAATGTCTTTTTTCATAGGTATATATCTTATTTTAGTCCAAACACAATACAACAAACCCAGCCGCAGGATACAATGATGCTACAGCTAAGGCGACCAAATGGAATAACGCATTATTATTCACTGCACACATGGTTAAGTTTCACACATTACTTATGCTGCAAATTTAGAAAATAAATTTTGTTTTCCAAATAAAACTCGAAAAAATATCATATTTTTAAGATTAATAAAGAAATTTATTCGCTATATCTCACAGAGTTTATGAGCCCCGAAAGCCAATTATAACCTTCAGAGCTCATAATAAATATATCATGGCTGTTTTATATAACTTTATTTATTCCTAACAAGGCGTACAGAACACCCAAGGAGACGGTTTTGCGCGGAATCTGGTTCCAACTGGTGAGTAAATACATTTACAAAGAGCCCGTAGGCAAAGTCCGACGATACACATGACGACGACCATACATAGCAAGTATAGCCGACATAAAAGGGCTCGGTACCACTGCGGGAGCCTGCTGCAGGGATAAATACACAACCCGCATCTTCATAGGCAGGCCAATTCTCAGCCGTGATGGAGAAAGCATCGAAGTTGGGGTTGGTTAGGTTGATAGCCCAGGCAGGGAAGACGGCTTTTTGCGTGGCGTTAAGCTCTGATCCGGAGACCCATTCGTCAGGAAAGATTATCAGGCCGGACACGGTAGCTACCTTGCCAGTCGCGTAGCGGGCATCAGCCGTGGCGAGACCAAGATTCGTGGTGCGGTTTTTAAGGATATAGGTAAATTCACCGCCAGATCCGCCCGTGAGACAGCGCCAGGTGTTGACAGGATCCATGCTTGTGCCATTACATATCCGGTTGGCGCCCCAGTCGCGGAAATCGCCGCCGAAGTATGAATTGCTTAGTTGCGTACGTATTCCCCAATTAGCGCCACTGCCAGAATAACCGAACCAATCGACCCAGCCGGACCTGGCGTTTAAGTTGGCTGAGGTAGCGCCAAAATAATCGTATTGGTTGTCATGGAAGCACCAGCCGGTAGTCGCGGCTTCGTATGGCTCAGGAGCTGCGGTAGGCTGATAGGAACCGTTGACGTAACACATGAGATTTCCCTTGGAGAAGTAGACCTTCTGGCCTTCGGAGTTGACAGTGAAGAGACCGGGAAGTGCAGCGAGGGGGACCTTCGGCGCTTTTTCCAGTACTTCAGACATGGCGGCCACCCAGTCTGTGGAGGTGACGGTGAAGTCCATGGCCGAGCCGAGGATGAAGCTGTTGTCGGGGAACTCGGAGGAGACGTTTTTCACGAAATTTTCAGAGTCAAGTGATGACGACAGGTCGGAGGATGAGCCATTGTACAGGGACAGGTTCGACATCGACACGCCGAGACCAGTGCTGAGGTTCAGGGTCACAGTGTAGGACTTGCCCGCCTCGAAAGTCTGGCTGGCGGGGATGTAGACTCTCGCGACGGCATATTCATCTTCATCAGCGGCGGAGGGGTATATCTGGGCGCCACTGTCGTGTGCCTTTACATTGACAAGGAGGTCTATGTTGTGGGAGGTGATATCGGGGCTGCTGCCGGAGGCGGCGGTAGTCAGGGTCA